>JAZOON010000070.1:0-2760 GCA_045655045.1 Eubacteriales bacterium
TCCGTTGGTCTTTGGGAGGACTGCACATTCAGATTTTCGCAGTGGGATCCCAAGCGTACCGATAAGTACGAGGGAACGGCAGAGCAGTGGAACGAGGCTCAGCGCGTTATGGGCGAGCTTCTCGACGAGTGCCTTGGAAAGGGTAACTATGCTATAGGTATCGACGAGGCGGCGTTCTACGGACCTAAACTTGATATTCAGTGCAAGAACGTTTTCGGAAAAGAAGATACCATCGTTACCATTCAGATAGATATGCTTCTCGCAAAGAAGTTCGGTATGGAATACACCGATTCGAGCGACACGAGAGTAACTCCTTACATCATTCACAGAACGTCACTCGGATGCTATGAGCGTACGCTTGCGTTGCTTCTTGAGAAGTATGCGGGCGCGCTTCCTATGTGGATGGCTCCTGAGCAAGTAAGACTTATGCCTATCGGCGACGAGCAGGCAGAGTACGCGGAGAGTATCGCGGGTATGCTTCGCGAGAAGGGAATGAGAGTTACGGTTGACGCAAGAAACGAGAAGATAGGCTACAAGATAAGAGCCGCTCAGCTTGAAAAGATACCGTATATGCTGGTTATCGGAGAAAAGGAAATGTCGGAGGGCGCGGTTTCCGTTCGTTCGAGAAAGACGGGCGATATGGGCGTTATGTCCGCAACCGATTTCGTAGCCTTTGCAGAACAGCAGGTCAAGGACAAGGTGCTTGATAATTAAATAATCAAAAAAACGGATTGCTTTTAAGCAGTCCGTTTTTTAGCTTTTTTCAAAAATGAGTAAATCCGCATCATTAAAAAGCAGTAAGTCTTAAAGAGTTACCGCTAACGCGCACCAGCCGTTTTCTTCGGCGCGCTCAATTATACGCAGACCGTGACGCTCGAAGCATTCTATTACGTCATCCGCTCTTTCCGAGATTATTCCCGATGCCAAAATTACTGAGCTGTCATTCATAAATTTACCGATATCGGGTGTCATTCTTATAATTATGTCAGCAACGATGTTTGCGCAGATAACGTCGTACGCGCCACCGCTCGCGTCAACCCCGCGGAGCAGGTCGGACGTGTCACAACGGACCGTGTCCTCAAGTCCCGAATCCTTGACGTTCTCTCGCGCCACCTTAACGGCAACGGGGTCAATGTCGTATGCTCGGCACTCTTTAGCCCCAAGCTTTGCGGCGCATATAGCGAGTATACCGCTGCCGCAACCAACGTCAAGCACTCTCTGTCCGTCCTTTACGTATTTTTCAAGCAGACCTATAACCAAACGCGTGGTTTCGTGACTGCCCGTTCCGAACGCCATACCCGGATCCATTCTGACGACGAGCTTGCCTTCGGGCGCGTCGTACTTTTCCCACGCGGGAACTATGACTATCTTTTCACCTATTTCGATAGGCTTATAGTAAGCCTTCCAGGCGTTTGCCCAATCTTCCTCGCAAACTCCGCTTATGCTTATTTTTGCGTCGATATTGAGCGCGGAAAAGCGCTCCTTAAGAAAATGCACCGTGTCTGCCGTTCCGCTGTCCGCAGGCAGGTAGACGCTCACAGATGCTACTGTCTTATCGGCGTTCAGTATGCTTTCGTCGATAAGATCGCCGTAGCAGGTCTTAAGGTCGATATCACTGTAATCCTCTATCTGCAAATAATTTGACACCATACTCATAACCGCGCTTGTGTCGTCAAGCTGCTCAAGCGGTACGGTGACCTTGAACTGAGTCCAATCAGCCGTCGTTCCCCAATCCTCGCAAACGTAATCCTTGTCCATTATCCGCACCTCTTATTTCTTATCGAAAATGCGTTTGAAAAAGCCGCTTTTCTTGGAATAGTTACTGTCGCCGCAGGAGTCTGCGAACGCTCTCATATGCTCCTTCTGCTTTTCGGACAGTCCCTTGGGTATTTCAACATTGACCGTAAAAATAAGGTCGCCCTTACGGTTCTGGTTGTTCACGTAGGGTATACCCTTACCGCGAAGCGTGAACTTCGTACCCGGCTGCGTTCCCTCGGGGATAGTATACTTGACGTTGCCCTCAAGCGTGGGAACGTCTATCTCCGCGCCAAGCGTTGCTTCTGCGACCGTGAGCGGTATCTCACAGTAAATATTGTAGCCGTCGCGCTCAAATACGTTGTGCGGCTTTACGCTTACCGTGATTATAAGGTCGCCCGCAGGTCCGCCGTTGCGACCGTCACAGCCTTGCGAACGGAGCGCAATTCTTTCGCCGTCGTCAATACCCGCAGGTATATTGACGCTGAGCTTCTTGGTGACCTTTATATAACCCGTTCCGCGACAGTTGGAGCAGGGGTCTTTTATTATCTTACCCGTACCGCGACACTTGTCACAAGTAGCGGTGGTCTGAAATGCCATACCGCCAAGTCGCTGTGTGACGCGCTTTTGTCCCTGACCGCCGCAGGACGAGCAGGTTTCGGGGCTCGTGCCCTTTGCCGCGCCGCTTCCCGAGCAGTCGGGACATTTCTGTACGCGGTTGTACGAAATATCCTTCTTAACGCCGAATGCCGCTTCCTCAAAGCTTACGGTAACCCTCGCGCCGACGTCCTCGCCCCTCATAGGCGCGTTCTGACGTCTTGCCGACGAGCCGCCAAAGCCGCCGCCGAAAAAGCTGCCGAATATATCTCCGATGTCTCCAAAATCGCCAAAGCCACCGAAACCGCCACCGTATCCTCCGCCTGCGGTCTGGTCGAACGCGGCGTGACCGAATTGGTCGTACTGCGCCTTCTTGTCCGCATCGGAAAGAACGGCGTACGCCTCGTT
>JAZOON010000071.1:0-10541 GCA_045655045.1 Eubacteriales bacterium
GCCAAGAGACTTGCCGTTGAGGAAGAGCTCTACCTCCTCGCAGTTGGTAACCGTCATCACGCGTACCGTCTCGCCCTCCTGCCAATTCCAATGGGGGAGAATATGCATCATGGGCTCGTCCATAAAGCAGGCCTGATTGAAGTAATAGGAATCCTTTGGGAAGCCGCAGGTGTCGAGAATACCGAATTGAGAGGACGCAGAGGGCCATACAAAAGGCGTTGGCTCTCCGCGGTAGTCAAAGCCCGTCCAGATAAAGATGCCCGAGAACCAATCGTTGTCCATGACCTTCTTCCAGGTCTCACGCACCGTCTGACCCCAAGGAACGATCTCCTCATCGTAGTTGTTCAGGATATGCGCCCCCTCGCGGTCGCTGATATAACAGCCGCGGGTGGTGACAGCACTGTTGTTCTCGCTTCCCACAAGCGGACGGTCGGGATGATCCGCGTGGATGTTCTCGATCCGCGCGATGGCGTAGTTGATGCCAAGCACGTCCATCTCCATACCCGTTCCGTTGGAATGGATGTTATCGTTCACCGCTCCCAGAACAGGGCGGGTATCGTCCAGCTTTCGCACCGCGCTCTTGAGGCGACGGAAGATGAGCCGTCCCTCGGTGGTGTTCTGCAGAGGCTCCTCGTTGAAGAGCGACCACATAAACACGCTGGGATGATTGCGGTCACGGCGTACCAGATTTTGCAGATTCTGCACGGCATCGGCACGTGTTTCAAAGGTGCGGTTCTCGTCCATGACCAAAATGCCGTATTCATCACAGGCGTCCAGAATCTCACGCGCGGGGGGATTGTGAGAGCAACGGTAGGCGTTGCAGCCCATCTCCTTGAGGCGGCGGACACGGTAATACTGGATCGAATCGGGAACAGCAACGCCCACACCCGCGTGGTCCTGATGGTTGCAGGTTCCCTTGATCTTAAGCGGCCTGCCATTGAGGAAGAAGCCCTTGGCGGCATCAAAGAAGAAGGTTCGGAAGCCAATGCGCTCACAGGCCTCATCCACCACCTCACCGTTTTGAAGCAGCTCCACCGTCAGGGTATAGAGCTTGGGGGAATCCACGTCCCAGCGCGCTGGCTTTTCCACCGCAAGGGAGACGTAAGCACTGCTTGTTTGATCGGCAGGACAGGAGCATTCCCCGCTCACCGTCTCGCAAACGAGAGTCTCACCGTCAAACAGGCGGACGCGAAGACTGCCACTTCCCTCCTCATAGTCGGAGTTCTCCAGCGTGGTCTCAAGCTCCACCGACCAAAGCTCCTCTGCCTCGTCCTTGAGCACGGGCTTTGCCCAAATACCGTTGTGGGCAATGTGAAGAAGATTCTTGAAATACAGATTGACGTGGCGGTAGATGCCGGCGCCCTCATACCACCAGCCCTCAATATCCGCCGCCTTGGTATAGACCGCAATGGTGTTGATGCGGTCGTAATAGATGCGGTCGGTCACGTCCAGGTCGATCTCGTAATAGCCCGAGAAGGAACGCTTGAGGATGGAACCGTTGAGCCAGACGATGGAGGAGGCCGAAATACCGTCAAAAACCAGCAAAGCGTGCTTGCCCGCCAAGGACGGATCCACCGCAAAGGTCTTGCGGTACCATCCGTTCTCCATCACACGGTATCCGTGGTTACCGATGGCATCGGGAGAGAAGGCCGACTCTCTCATGTAATCGTGAGGCAGATTCACCCGCTCCCACTCGCTGTCATCATATGCCTTTTTGGTAGCGGGGCCGCTTGCGTTTCCCGTCTTAACACTATTATAAATGGCGCCATGGCCCGTATCGGTGTTCTCGGCATCCAACACCGACTCCCGACAAAACCGCCAATCCATGTCCATCTGATATACTACTCTTGAAAAGCTCATACGCTTCCCTCCTTGTTTTTGTTATCCCTATTATATCAAACCCTTTTTTGTTTGTCAATCAAGCACAGGAAGAAAATTTTTCTGTTTTTGAGTCCGATCCGTCCGACATCGGAGAAAAAAAAGCAGTACCGACAGCGATGATCACTGTCGGTACTGCCGACTGGAGCAGATAACGGGAATCGAACCCGCATGGCCAGCTTGGGAAGCTGGAGTTCTACCACTGAACTATATCTGCGTATCTGTTGGATTGTATGCCACCCGAAGCAACTTTATACATGTAAAACCGTGTGGCATCCCTGAAAGTGCGAGATAGATAGAAAGAAGCCGTTCAAGTATGGTGGCGGGCAGTGCCCGCTTCCAATCTCGATCCCTGTCCACCTTAAACTCGATGCCACAGTCCCCGATGGCTTGATTAGCATTTAACCCGGAGTTGCGTAGCAACTTCCCGGCGTTCGACATCCCTGAAGGTGCGGGATAGATAGAAAGAAGCCGTTCAAGTATGGTGGCGGGCAGTGCCCGCTTCCAATCTCGATCCCTGTCCACCTTAAACTCGGTGCCACAGTCCCCGATGGCTTGATCAGCATTTAACCCGGAGTTGCGTAGCAACTTCCCGGCGTTCGACATCCCTGAAGGTGGGGATAGATAGAAAGAAGCCGTTCAAGTATGGTGCACCTTCAGGGATTCGAACCCGGGACCCACTGATTAAGAGTCAGTTGCTCTACCAACTGAGCTAAAGGTGCATATAAACTTGAATGACTTTTGACAAGTCAGAACAAAAAAGCAGCTTGCGGGAAGCGTCTCTTTCGTCCGCATTTCTTGTTAACAGAGATATTATAGCATAAAAAGCTATTATTGTCAATAGATTTTTGAAAAAAACTTAAATTCGTGCGTTTTAGCCGAATCGTAAACAGATAACAGAAAAAGCCCTTGGATCATCCAAGAGCTTATTTCTATGTGAGTAGATTAGTCAGCGTATACGCTAACCTGCTTCTTGCTCTTCGTCTTCTGCTCAAACTTAACCTTTCCGTCAATAAGAGCAAACAGAGTGTCGTCCTTACCGATACCAACGTTGTTACCGGGATGGATAGCCGTACCTCTCTGTCTTACGATGATGTTGCCCGCAACAACTGCCTGTCCGTCAGCCTTCTTTACGCCAAGACGCTTGGACTCGCTGTCACGACCGTTCTTCGTAGAACCAACACCCTTTTTATGAGCAAAGAACTGCAAACTGATTCTTACCATTTCTTTTTCCTCCGTAATTACTGTAATAATTTGTGATGCTTCAAAAACTCAGACGTAATCTACGTCCTTGACCTCAACGGAAAGATTCTCATAATACTCCTCCACAAGCTCGTTGAGCTGGTAGAAATACGAAAGGAAAAGTCCCGAGACGGCGTATCTCTTACGCTCGTCCTCCTCAAACTCCGCAAGCGCAGCCTTTGAGCGAACCTTTATATTCGTTGCCCCCTCGTCTATCGTATATTCAACGTTTGACGCGTAAGCAACCTCGATCGTATTGATAATGAGCATCGTCATCGCAGATATCGCCGCGCAGAGAACGTCCTCTCCGGCATCGGCATAACCTGAATGTCCGTGTTCCTCAAATCCGTAGAAGCTTCCTCCGCTTCTGAAAAAAACGATCTTAGTCATTTTCCGACTCTAAGAAAATTAACCCTGAATTGATACGATCTGTACCTTGGTGTAAGGCTGTCTGTGACCGATCTTCTTCTTTTCGTTCTTCTTGGACTTGTACTTCATTACGTAGATCTTCTTGTTCTTGCCGTTTGCAACGACATTCGCCGTAACAGTTGCACCCTCTACTGTGGGAGCGCCAACCTTAAAATCGTCTCCCATGGAAATTGCCTTGACACGGTCAAAGGTAACTGTGTCTCCCTCGTTAACGTCGAGCTTTTCAACGAAAATGATATCGCCCTCGTTAACCTTGTACTGCTTTCCGCCTGTTTCGATAATTGCGTACACGAAAAGCACCTCTCTTTCTTTATAGACTCGCTAATGAAGGCGCTGCCGTGACTTGCGCCCGACACACTTAAAAAGCCCCCAATTTATGCGGCTCGTATATTATATCACAAGCATTTCCGTTTGTCAACACATTTTCAAAAATTTTCTTTGTTTTTTCCTTTTTTACCTATACTATATAATTAATTAATAAATTGGTGGTGAAATCGTAATAATTATGGTGTATAATTAAAATGTATTTTAATGTGAAAGGTAAGCTATGCATCACGAAAACGTCAGGGTAAGCGACTGTATAAGTCTTTTATCCGTAAATACGAACAAATTTAAAACTGCGGCGTTGCGTATATCCGTTTCCCTTCCCCTGTCAAAAAGAGATTTTATTCTTTCGAGATTGCTTTGCGGTATGATAAGCCGAGGTACGAAAAGCTATCCCTCGCTCGAGCTTATAAACAAGCGTCTTGACAGCCTTTACGCATCGTGCGTCAGCGTCAACAGTACAATACTTGAAAATCTGATAATATTAAACGTCAGCGCGGATATTCTCGACCGTCGCTTCGTTCCCGATTCAACGGATGTGCTCACCGAGGTATTAAACGTAATATCCGAAATGATATTTGAGCCGTCCTTCGCCTCTGACGGCTTTCCGTGCGACAAGCTTGAGCATGAAAAGAATCTTTTGCGCGACTCGTATCTTGCTAAAATAAATGACCCGAGAACGTATGCGTCTCAAAGAGCCGAGGAGCTTCGCAGAAAAGGCGACCAATGCTTCCCCACTCTTGAATACGTTATTAACGAGACTCAAAGCGTAAGTATGGAAGAGCTTGTTGAGTACTACCGAAGCGTACTTAGCTTCGCTCCGTGGAGAGTTATATACGTAGGTTCGGAATCCGCATCTGAGATATCGCAAAAATTGCAAAACTCGCTTGGACGGCTCGGCGGCGCAAAGACAGCGGTATTTGAGCAGCTTACAGGCTCGGATATTTCCGTCAAGGCTGTCGAAGAAGAGATGCCTATAAATCAAAGCAGACTCTCACTTGGCTTTCGCACGAAAGGAAATATTGACGAGAGGACGTGTAACGCGCTCAGCGTTATGAACGCCATTTTCGGCGGCACTCCATCCTCAAAGCTCTTTTTGAACGTAAGGGAGCGCCTCGGTCTTTGTTACTCGTGCGGCTCAAGCTTTTCTTCCCCGACGCAATATCTCAAGGTGTCGGCGGGAATAAGCGCGTGCAACAGGGAGATAACCGAGCGTGAAATAATATCTCAGCTGAACGAGATACAAAAAGGCAACGTTTCAGACGCGGAGCTTTTAGCGGCGAGAAAGTACATAGAGTTTACATTTGACCAGACGTACGATTCTCCGTTTGGCATCGTAAGCTTTTATTCTTCAAAGGAGCATATTGGAGTTTTTCAGTCTCCCGAGGAGCGAAAGAAAGCATTGCTTGACGTAAGCCGGGATGATATCGTCCGCGCCGCAAATTCGCTGGAGCTTGATACGCGCTATTTTCTCGGCGGAACGCTATCGTCAGACGGAGGTGCGGGAGAATGAACGGTTATTTAAAAAAGGAATTCAAAAACGCCTTCCTTGAAGAGCGTTACGAAAAATACACCCACCCTTGCGGGCTTGACATTTACGTTTTCCCCAAGGATATGACGTCAACCTACGCGCTGTTCGGCGTTATGTACGGCTCGGTAAATAACAAATTCGTTACGAAAGATAAAAAGGTCGTTACAGTTCCTGACGGTATTGCTCATTTTCTTGAGCATAAGCTTTTCTTCAACGAGGACGGCAGTGATTCCTTTGAGCGTTTTTCACAGCTTGGAGCTGACGCCAATGCTTTTACGTCAAACACCAAAACGGCGTATCTGTTCAGCTGTACGGACAATTTTGAACAATCCCTTGCGGAGCTTATAGAGTTCGTCACTCACCCCTATTTCACTCCCGAGTCCGTGGAGTCCGAGGTCGGTATCATCTCCGAGGAGATACAAATGTACGAGGACAATCCTTCAAGCCGTTGCTACCAGTCAATGCTTGAGGCGATGTATGAAAATCACAGCGTCAGAATAGGCGTTGCGGGTGCTCTTGACTCGATACGTAAAATAACGGCTGATATGCTTTACGACTGTTATTACTCATTCTACCGTCCGAAAAATATGGCGCTTATCGTCTGCGGAAACGTGAGTGCCGAGAAGGTGCTGAAAATTGCGGACGAGCATCTTCCCAAAGATTTTATCGGTGACTCCGCAAAAAAGATAAACGAAAACGAAAGCGAGCCCCGTGCCGTTCAAAAGGAATACGTATCACAGCGTATGCAGGTATCAAAGCCGATCTTCTGCATAGGCATAAAGGACACGGACATTCCAAATGAGCCTATAGAACGCGCGAAGAAGGACGCCGTAATGGCGATACTCAACGAAACGCTCTTCTCCGCCGCGGGAGAATTTTACAATTCGATGTTTGAAAAAAACATCATATCCCCCGGGCTTATGGCGGGATATACGATAACCGACAGCTACGCGCATTTCACGCTTGAGGGCGAGGGGGACGACCCACGAAAATTCTTATCTGAATTTCAATCTTACATCTCCCGCGTTATGGCTGAGGGCTTGAATAAAGACGATTTCGAGCGCACGAAACGCGTTCTCTTTGCAGAGCAGGTCAAGGGCTTTGATTCCACCGAGGGAATCGGAGATGCGATCTTCTCTTGCGCCGCAGACGGCATAGGCGTTTTCGACTATTTTGAGCTTTTGAACCGTGTCACTTACGAGGACGCATCAAAGGAATTTTTAAAATTCTTCTCCTCTCCCCAAACGGTGCTTTCGGTAATAAATCCTATTGAAAAATAATTTGCGAGGTAAAAAATGATCACAGTTGCTTTCCCCGGATTGGGAATAGAAAATTTTGAAGTCAACCCCGTCGCCTTTACTTTGTTCAACAAAATAGAGGTCCGTTGGTACGGAATAATAATAACGCTCGGTATAATTCTTGCCTTTTCCTACTGCGCGTTCAGAGCCAAGCAGGAAAAGATATCCTTTGATAATCTCTTGGATATTGCTATTTTCACCGTTATATTTGGAATTGTCGGCGCAAGGCTTTACTACGTCCTTACGTCACTTGACAAATACGACAGCCTTTACAGTATGATAGCTATCTGGGAAGGCGGACTTGCAATATACGGCGGTCTTATTGCGGGAGCGCTTACTATATTCTTGGTTTGCCGATACAAAAAAATAAAGGTTATGAAGATGTTCGATGCGGTTGCCCCCGGCGTTATGATAGCGCAAGCGCTCGGCCGTTGGGGAAACTTTTTCAATGGAGAGGCATACGGCGAAGAGGTAATTGAGGGAAGCTTTCTTTACTTCATAAGAATGGGACTTATCCCAAACATAGAAAGCCGCACGAAGATGTTTTATTTCCACCCCACGTTTTTATACGAATCCCTTTGGAATATAGTGGGTTTTATACTTATAAACGCCCTTTACAAAAAGAAGAAATTTGACGGACAGATATTCTATATGTATATCGCTTGGTACGGATTTGGCAGAATGCTTATAGAGGGACTCCGTACGGACAGCCTTTATGTCGGAGTTTTCAGAATATCTCAGGTAGTTGGATTTATCTGCTTCGTGGTTGGCTCTCTTATGCTTACGCTCAATCTTTTAAAGAGCCGCCGCGCACGTCTCACCGCGCTTGACTACGATCCCGCTTATCCCAAATTTGCGACCACCGCTTCTATGGGAATAACGGAAGAGGAAACGGACTCTCCCGAAGAAACCGTTGAGGAGAACACCGAAAGCGCCCCCGCCGAGGAAGCAAGGACTGACGAACACACGGACGTTTCCGATAAAATAGGAAAAATCTTCAATATAGATAACGACTAACAAACAGCAGAAAGGAATAACAATATGGCAAAAATAATTGACGGAAAAGCTATATCGGCGCAGATCCGCGCAGAGATAAAGGAAGAAACGGAAGCCTTTTATGCGGCTAACGGTTTTCGCCCGGGGCTTGCGGTAATTATCGTTGGAGACGATGCCGCGTCTCAGGTATACGTAAGAAATAAGCGCCGCGCGTGCGAAGAGGTTGGCTTCTATTCCGAAGCCTATGAGTTGCCCGCAAGCACGACGCAGGTCGAGCTTAACGCTCTCGTTGACAAGCTCAACGCCGACGGCAAAATACACGGCATACTCTGTCAGCTTCCGCTGCCCTCGCACCTTGACGAAAATCAGGTTATTCTCCGCATTGATCCCGCCAAGGACGTTGACGCCTTCCACCCTTACAACGTCGGAAAAATAATGATAGGAGATTACTCATTTCTCCCCTGCACTCCCGCGGGCGTAATGGCGTTGCTCGAAAGAAGCGGAATCGACGTTTGCGGCAAGGAATGCGTGGTAGTCGGTCGCTCCAATATCGTCGGAAAGCCACAGGCTATGCTGTTGCTTCATAAGAGCGGAACCGTAACTGTATGTCACAGCAAAACAAAAAATCTCGCCGACGTTTGCCGCAGAGCGGATATACTCGTGGCGGCAATAGGCAAGGCTGATTTCTTTACCGCCGATATGGTAAAGGACGGCGCGGTAGTTATTGACGTCGGAATGAACAGACGCGCAGACGGTAAGCTGACGGGTGACGTTGATTACGACTCAGTCGCACCCAAGACTTCGTATATAACCCCCGTCCCGGGCGGAGTCGGTCCTATGACCATTACGATGCTTATGCAAAATACGCTTACCGCGGCAAAAAATTCTTTAAAGAAATAAGCATAAAAGCAAAAAAAGTTCCGAAACCCTTATAATTACTTGGGTTTCGGGACTTTCTTATTTTGGGGGCGGCACCCGGGTTTGGACCGGGGGATAAAGGTTTTGCAGACCTCTGCCTTACCACTTGGCTATGTCGCCGTTCAATGGTCAAACCCTATTGGGTTCGACGTATATTAACAAATATCCGTTAGGATACTTGATTGCGATAAGTAACGGGTACGTTGTTGCGTACCCGTTATCTTTGGAGCGGATTACGGGGCTCGAACCCGCCACCTTCGCCTTGGCAAGGCGACGCTCTACCAAATGAGCTAAATCCGCATTGGTGGTGCCTCCGGTCGGAATCGAACCAACGACACGGGGATTTTCAGTCCCCTGCTCTACCAACTGAGCTACAGAGGCATACAGCAAGGGCTGTATAAAAAAGTGGCGACCCGAAGGGGACTCGAACCCCTGACCTCTAGCGTGACAGGCTAGCGTTCTAACCAACTGAACTACCGGGCCATATGGTGGGAACAATAGGGCTCGAACCTATGACCCTCTGCTTGTAAGGCAGATGCTCTCCCAACTGAGCTATGCTCCCATATGCTTTGTCTTCCTTGCGGCGACTTTGATATTATATCATATCCTTTTGCATTTGTCAATACCTTTTTTAAAACTTTTTTTAGTTTTTTCAAAAAGTTTTTTCAAGCTGCTGTCTCGCCGTCAACGTTACATATTTTATCACAAATCATTTTGTTTGTCAATAGCTTTTTTTAATTTTTTTATATTCGTTCTTTTTTCCAAAAATGTATTGTAAATTGACTGAAAATGTGTTATAATACACTTGTCACACAAACTGAATAATCGGATTTAGGGGTATTTTCTTTTTAGGGGATATTGTACCCTCTTTTTGGGTATGCTCAAATTATATGAGTTTGGCAAAAATGCGGACTCCACTGATTTGAGCATAGCGAGTAATATCTCTATTCCGATTAGTTTGTGTGACAACAATCGGAGTTTGCGTTTTTCGGTGTGTATGACTTCGGTTGTACACACTTTTTATTTTAGGAGTAATAAATGTTAGCGATTCTTTCTTTGTTTTTGATCCCATTCATTATATTTTTGATAGCCATACCTTTTGTAATAAAATACATAGTGGCTAAAAAATTTGAAAAAATAGCTTTTATGAAAGGCTACGGAACGCAGATACATTCTTTCGCTATGTGTTTTTGGTTGGGAATAGTTAGATATATTTACGTTCTTGCTTTGCCGAATTTGACATTGATAAACAACAACATAAAAATAAATCCTCCAAATAATTTTTCATAATTACAGAAAACATCTATCACCGAAACGTAAGATATTTCGTAAAATATCAAATCGGTCAAGCCATTATCATGACTTGACCGATTTTAATTATTTTTCATAAAGTTTTTTGCCGAGCTTTTTTTCAAAAAAGCGGCAACCGCATCCTCGCGTCCTTATTTCATACTCTCAACCATTTTATCTATATCTTTTCTGGTAAAAATCTCCTTACGACCGCAGAAACGGCAGCAAACCTCAAGCTCGTCTGCCTTTCCCTCTTTTTTCTGCTCCTCGAGCATTTCGTAAAGGTCGTGGCTTCCAAGCGTTATCAGCGCCTTCTCAACTCTCTCTCTCGAGCAGTTGCACTTATAATCGACGTAAAGCTCGTCGAACACGTCAAATTCTATCCCCTCAAGCGCAACGTCAGCTATCGCCTTGTTATCAAGTCCTCTCTCAAAGAGCTTTGATACGTTGGCAAGCTTTGGGATATTTCTCTCTATGGCGTCAACCGTTTCGGGATTGGCAAAGGGCAAGAGCTGTATAAGAACTCCGCCCGCCGCGCGGCAGGTAAGGTCAGTGTCAACCAAAACTCCGAGCGCGCACACCGTTGGGATCTGCTCGCTGTTTGCATAATACGTAGCAACGTCCTCCGCTATCTC
>JAZOON010000072.1:0-12006 GCA_045655045.1 Eubacteriales bacterium
TTAAAACCTTATTTTGTAGGGACAGGCGTCCTCGACTGTCCTTTTCCGCTCTCACAAAAGTGGCAACTTATTGCTACAAAAAAGAGGCTGTCTCATTTAGATGCAGAAAACCGCTTTCACTATCGTTTTTTGATGGCAAAAGCGGCTTTTTATTGTTTTTATATTCGTGTGTTTTTGTTCTGCGCTAAATGCGACAGCCTCTTTACTATGCAAACGTGCATTTAACAGTGTACGTTCCGGTAGCGTACGAGGATTTTGCTGTCAGCTTGAATTCGTAGCTGACAAGCACGCCGTCCTTTACGGTAAAATCAAAGTACTGAGAACAGCTTGAAAGATTTGCGTTTTCAACGAGGCTTCGCGCAAGATCCTCATCAACGTTACCCATAACGAAGCGGTACTTGCCCTTTGAAGCGTCAACGGTTTGGATATTCGTTACGTTGCCAATATTAAAATCACAGTAATTTACAAAGGCTTGAATGCCCTCGTATTCCACGGAATCGGTGCTTGCTTGGGTTTCTGACGGATAACCGGAATAAGTAATGGTTGCCATACCGTTTTTATAAGAAATATTATAGCTTCCGTCCGTTGAGGTATAGTTCAAGGCATATGAAAGCTTGCCCTGTGTATCGTGCGAGTAATTGTAAACGTACTTTTCTTCTTCCGCAAAGTCATATTGATCGATCATCTGAGTGTTAAGCGTGAATTTGCCCGATTTTGCCTCAACTCTTGTGTCAAGCGCGGCGTTAGCATCAAAAAGCACGCGCAGGTCGGACACCTTCGTGTATCCGCTGAAGTTAACGTCTTTTCCGCGCTGGGTGGAGTTTACTCCGCTACACTTCATTTCTACGCTCATCTTCGGGGCAAGCTCTTTATTGTAAACACCTTTTCCAACGTATTCAAACTCAAATTCTACAGACATTTTGGTCAGCACGTATTTATCCGTAGTCGTGATCTTTACAACTATATCGGAAAATTCGTAATCCTCGTCCATATACGCCGCTATGTCGGAAAAACCGAGGTCCATTTTTTGATACCTTCATCGGTAAAACCGCTAAAGGACGCGACCCATTGCCCAGACTCCTTATCATACGCACACTCGGTGTCCTTGCAGGTATCTCTGCTGATGTCAAAATCGTTTTCCGACGTTTTTTCTTCAAGCGCTTTTTTGTGTTCTACGTAATCAGCCGCGCTTATTTCGGAGTATAGCTTCTGTACCTTTTGGGCGTTGTCACCGTTATCGGTCATAATAAACATTTTACCGTCCTGAAAGCCCGATACACTTTTCACGGTGGTCGTTTGCTTTTGACCTGACGCTTCAAAGCTCATTACGCTGGTTACTTCATCAAGATAGTAATAACCGTCCGTGCCTTTTTCCGTCTCCGTTTCAGTTCCCGTCACGGACACGTCAACGTAAGCATCGACAGCAGGCATATAAAACTTTGCCGTTATAGCCATATCAAGCTTATACGACGTGACCTCTTCCATAGCCACATTTATTTTTTCAAAGAGAGTAAACGCGTCTATGTCGTCTATATTTTCCGTCGTTTCTGCTCTTTCGTCCTCGGACGCGTCAAACTGCTGCTGTTCGTTGCACGCGGTAAACGCGGGGATCAGCATAACAAATATAAGCGCTAAGCACAGTAATCTCAAAAAAATGCTTTTCATAATTGCTCCTTTATCACGTATTATATTTCAATAATTGCGCAAACGGGATAGTGGTCGGATATATAAACTCCGTTTACGGGCTCGTCGGCTACGGTATACGCGTCAAGCGTTTCTCCGTTTGTAAAGATATAATCTATCTTACATTTTGAACAGCGGCCGTAATTGTGGAAGGTAGTTTCGATATTCGCCGTGCAATCGGTCACGCCCTCAAATGACGTTGCCGCAAGTATTGCATCGGACGTGGGAGATGCGTTCATATCGCCCGTCAGCATAAATTTGCCGCCGATCCTCTGTATCTCAGCCATAACCTGATTCATTCCCGCAAGTCTTGCCTTTGCGCCCTTGTGGTCAAGGTGCGTGTTGACGAAGGTGAAGGTCTCCTCGCTATCCTTTGGGGAAAGAGTTGCAACAACGGCGGTACGCGGACAGTAGCTTTGGTCGAGCTGCAAGTAGCGACTTCCTGCAACTCTTGGAGTGTCCGACAGCCAAAAGGTGTCAAAGCCCACAAGCTCAAAAAGCTCACGCTTATACGCGATACAAACGCCCTCGTCGCGGTAGTCCTTTTTTCTGCCACAACCGAGTATAATGTAAGTATCTTGAAGCTCGCGTCTCATAAATTCCCTCATATCGTCGGTAGCTTCCTGAAAGCCTATAAGGTCGGGAGACTCACTGCGTATAGCCTCGAGAACTCTATCTGTTCTGTTGAAAAAATAATTTATACCGTCTGTTTCTACTCGAAGACGGAGATTGAACGTCATAACCTTAAGCTTCATAAAAATCCCCCTGCTGTTTAATTTTGTAGTTGTACGTTTATTTTACCATTAAATGGCGGGTAAGTCAATAAATTTTTTATCTTTGAATAGCATTTTTCGCAATTTTTGTCAAGAGCAGGTGAAGAATTTGAAAATTTTAAGAAAATTTAAGAAATTTATAAAAAATGTTTGCATTTTAGAAAGAAGTGTGATATAATGTTAGTTAATGACGTGGATTTGTATTTTTGACATAACTATTTGGAGGTACTGAAATGCTGGACACCAAAATACTTGTCGTTGACGACGACGAAAACATATGCGAGGTACTTAAGCTTTACTTTGAAAATGAGGGCTACGGAGTAAAGATCGCGCACGACGGAGCTGAGGGTATAAGCTACTTTAAGATATACGAGCCCGATCTCGTCTTGCTTGACATTATGCTCCCCAAGAAGGACGGCTGGCAGGTATGCCGCGAAATAAGGGAAATGTCCTCAAAGCCTATTATAATGATCACCGCAAAGGGCGAGGTTTTTGATAAGGTTCTCGGTCTTGAGCTTGGTGCTGACGATTTCGTGGTCAAGCCCTTTGATATGAAGGAGCTTAGCGCGAGAGTCAAGTCCGTGCTTCGCCGCTATCAGGCGCACACCAATCAGAACGACGAAGAGGTCATCAAGTTTGATAACATTGAGATAAGCCATCAGAAGTACGAGCTTAAGCTCCGCGGAAAGCCCGTTGACGTTCCGCCCAAGGAGCTGGAGCTTCTGTATTTCCTTGCTTCCAACTACAACAGAGTATTCACAAGAGATCAGCTTCTTGACAAGGTCTGGGGCTTTGATTACCTCGGTGATTCCCGTACCGTTGACGTTCACGTTAAACGCTTGCGTGAAAAGCTTGAGGGAGTATCCGATAAGTGGACTCTTAAAACAGTTTGGGGCGTTGGCTACAAGTTTGAGCTTCTCGGCTAATAAATACTTATATTGGGGCTGGCTCTAAAATATGAGACAGTCCCAATTTTTAGGGTAAGGACGCGTCCACCTTTTTTTCGAAAAAGGTGGAGCCAAAAAACTCGTTGACAGAAAAAAATATAAAGGATAGTGGCGAAGTCTGTGTTTCCCCATAATCCGTAGGGCGGGGGCTTGTCTCCCGCCGTGAGATATTAGCTCAAATTATAAGGCGAAAATCCGTGTCAGAACCTTATTCTGTAGGGACAGGCGTCCTCGACTGTCCGCGAGACGTTCGCAAAAAAGTAACGTTCCCACTAAAAAGCCACACAAAAAACATTTAAAGAAAAGGAGGACGCTTCCGTATGTTCAAGAGCTTGTTTGCAAAGTACGTCACGGCGTTTATGCTTATCATACTTTCCAGCTTTTTGGTAATAATATTTATAATATCTTCCATAATCATAAGCTATTCGGGTGACGAAAAGGCGAGCATTATGGAAAATTCAGCCGAAGCGTCCGCCACGTACGTCGAGGGACTATTCCGAAACTCCGCGCTGAGCGATATTCGCTCGGCAGTGAACGTATCCAAGGAGCAGGTTGAGGAAATGCTCGGAGTTATCGCGGATAACACAGAGGACCTTACTATGCTCGTATGCGACAACTCGGGAAATATCGTTCTTGCCGTCGGTAAAAACGAGGCTGAGGTTGAGGGTAAGCAGAGAGTTCCCAAGGCTTTGATGGACGAAGTGAACAGCGGAAACGAAATATCCTCGAATGAAAAGCTGAGGGGTGTTTTTAAAAACGAGCATTACGTTTGCGCAGCCCCCGTATACAATGCCAATGACGCGCTCTGCGGAACGGTATTCGTATGTGCCGAAACGCGCGTGCTTTCCGATCTGCTTGAGGTTATCGTAAAGGCGATAATCGTGTCTATTCTGTGGGTGCTTTTAGCTGCGCTTATCGCGGTTTACTTTATAACCGAAAAGATAACGGGACCGCTTAAGGAGATAAGCGAGGCGGCGAAGGATTTTGCTAAAGGAAAATTCGATACGCGAGTCAGGGTGCGAGGAAACGACGAAATAGCGCGGCTTGGCGTGGCGATGAACAACATGGCGGAGTCGCTTGACAATTACGATACCATGAGAAACACGTTTATGTCAAACGTATCGCACGATCTGCGCTCTCCCATGACGTCAATATCGGGCTTCGTTGACGGAATACTTGACGGAGTTATACCGCCCGAGAAGCACGAGTATTATCTGCGAATAGTATCGACGGAGATAAAGAGGCTCTCAAGGCTTGTCGCAACGCTTCTTGACATTTCGCGCATACAGGCGGGTGACCGCAAATTCACCTTTGCGCCGTTTGACGCGTGCGAGATGTGCCGCGAGATAATAATTTCTTTTGAAGAAAGAATAAACGAAAAACGCCTTGAGGTGGAGTTTGAGTGCTCCGACGACGAGCTTGTCGTCCTTGCGGACAGAGACGCGATATATCAGATAGCGTACAATCTTTGCGACAACGCGGTCAAGTTTGCAAAGGAAGGCGGAATTTTGAGAATGGAGATAAAGAGGCTTAAGAACAAAAAGGCTCTTATCTCGGTATATAACGAAGGTCAGGGCATTGAAGAAGCCGATCTTCCGTACGTCTTTGAAAGATTTTACAAGAGTGACAAGAGCCGAGGACTCAACAAAAACGGCGTGGGACTTGGACTTTATATTTCAAAAACTATCGTTGAGGCTCACGGCGAGACGATATGGGTGGAGAGCGAGTTTGGAAAGAACTGCTGCTTTGCGTTTACTCTGCCCCTTGAATAAAAATTGAATAGACCAAAGAAAAAATGCGCATAATCTACAGTAACGAAGCTTTTGAGAGGTTTGTTATGATACGTAGAAAAAAGGTTGATTCTTCCGCCGACGGAGTTATGGAGGACGTCAACGAGCAGGAGCTTGCAAGAGTTACGCGTGAGCGACAGTTTTTCGGAGAGTCAGGAGAGGACGGAGACGGAGCCGAAGAGCCGACTTCGTCCTCTTTTTCGTCGGTTGAAGCGGAAGGTGAAGCTCCGACGGAGGACGGGGAAAGCAAAAGTCTTCCCGTCATTGTTCCCGAAGCCGCGCAACTGACGCAAGCGCCGCTTATCAATGAAGAAGAAAATGAAGAAAAAAACGAAGAAGAAAATATAGACGGCGAAGCTGAGGTCGATAACGAGCCGCCCTTTGAGGATGGCACTGGAGAGGAGAAAAGCGAACCGAAAAGAGAGAGAAGGGGCAGAGGTTACGTTGCGGTAATAGCGATATGTCTTGCGCTGTCTCTTGCGCTCTCCTTTGGCGCGTTTACTAATAACGGCGATCTTCCCGAGCCGTCCGTATATACGGAAACGGAATCGGACGAAGCCGAGCCGATCACCGAGAACACCGAGATTAGCGGGGAAAGCTTTTCAACGCAGAGCATATATGAAAAAAGAAAAGCCGAGTCGGTGACCGTCACGGCAATCAAGGGCGAGGCGAGAACTTATTTTTCGGGTACGTCCGTATTTGGCGGAGGCTACGTTGCGACCGTTTCTCGCGGAGTCGCGGACGCTGACCGAGTAGAGATAACGCTGACGGACGGAAGAACCTTTGCGGCAGCGGTGATAGGCGCTGACGATACGGTCGATCTGGCGCTTCTTAAAAGCGACGCAACGGAGCTTGGCGGAATAGAGGCATTGGGCACGACGTTTGATACGGGCAAGCGGCTTTACGCCATAGGAACTGCGAAGGCGGCGCAATTCGGCGGAAGTCTTTTCGAGGGTGTCGTCGCATTTGGCGAACGGACCGTGGAGCTTGACGGCGGAGCCGCACCGCGGCGTGCGACGGCGATACAGATCGGCGGCTTTTACGACTCTGCTCTTCGCGGAAGTCCCGTATACGACGAAAGCGGAGCGGCGGTCGCCATGGTCTGGAGCAGCGAAAAGGACAGCGCGGTCGCGCTTGCGCTCCCGATCGAAAGGGTAATGGCGGTCATGGAGTTTTTTATCGACGGACAAACTCCGTCAAGGGAAGTTCTCAAGGCAATCGCGTATACGGCTCCGTCGCTCGGTATCGTCGGACAAAACGCAACCGTGGACGAGCTTTGCGGAGTGCTGATAAACGATTTTACCGATACGTCGTGTGACGCGGCGGTAAAGCTTTGTCGCGGTGACCTGATATTTAAAATAGGGGATACCGTGACTGCCGATACCGCGGCGGTAAAAGAAGCCGTATATACCTTTAGTGAGGGAGACAAGGTTGAGGTTTTTGTGGTAAGAGACGGGCAAAGGCTGTCATTTTTCGTTGAGCTGACTTGTTTTTCTTGACAAAATCCTTATTTTGCGAAGGTTGTCCTATTCAAAAAACGCTAAAAACTTCAAACAAACTATTGAATTAACTCGGCGAGTGTGGTATAATATTTTATCATAAACTTTTACTGTGCAGAGGTAAATCATGAGTATAAGAGTAGGCATTTACGGATATGGAAATCTCGGAAGAGGTATTGAAGCGGCGATACGCCAAAATCCCGATATGACGCTTGCGGCGGTGTTCACCAGACGCGCCCCCGAGAGCCTTAAAATAAACACGGCGGGCGTTCCCGTATACCGCGCGGACAGCGCGGCGGAGCACAAGGACGAAATAGACGTTATGATAATGTGCGGCGGCAGCGCGACCGACCTTCCCGTACAGACTCCCGAAATGGCAAAGTATTTTTGCGTTGTGGACAGCTTTGACACGCACGCAAAGATCCCCGAGCATTTTGAAAATGTTGACAAAATAGCCGAGGAAAGCGGAAATGTTGCGATAATCTCGGCGGGTTGGGATCCAGGTATGTTCTCACTCAACAGGCTTTACGCATCGGCGGTGCTACCCGAGGGCAAGGATTACACGTTCTGGGGCAAGGGCGTAAGTCAGGGACATTCCGACGCGATAAGACGCATTGAAGGCGTGCTTGACGCAAAGCAGTATACCATTCCCGTTGACGCCGCGCTTGAAGCGGTGAGAAGCGGCGTCTGCCCTGAGCTTACCGCAAGACAGAAGCACGTGCGCGAATGCTTCGTCGTTGCGGCAGAGGGCGCGGATAAGAGCAGAATTGAGCGTGAAATAGTAACCATGCCGAACTACTTTGCTGACTACGATACCACCGTTCACTTTATCACGGCAGAGGAGCTTGAGCGCGACCACAGCGGAATACCACACGGCGGATTTGTTATAAGAACGGGCAAGACGGGATTTGCGGGAGAGCACGATCACGTTATAGAGTATAGCCTGAAGCTTGATTCAAACCCCGAATTTACCGCCTCGGTCATCGTCGCCTACGCAAGAGCCGCCGCAAGACTTCACCAAAAGGGAGAGCGCGGCTGCAAGACTGTCCTCGATATCCCCCCCGCTCTTTTGTCCGCGGAAAGTGCGGAATCGCTGAGGGCAAGATTGCTTTGAGAATACACGATATACCAACAGCTAATTCATAAGAATACACAAGCAGTAAAAAACCGCTTTCACTATCAAAAACGATAGTAAAAGCGGTTTTTTGGATTTTCAAGGTATTGCAAAATGCGACAGCCTCAAAAATTTTATTTTTTATACCGTGAATTCCGTGCGGCGTATGATGTGATCCTGATAAACGGTATCAAGCTCGCAGAAATATCCGCTCCAGCCCCATACTCTGACTATAAGATTTTTATGATCCTCGGGATGAGCCTTGGCGTCAAGCAGACGGTCGCGGTTGATCGCGTTAAGCTGTAGCTGATGTCCGCCAAGAGCAACGAAGGCTTTAACAAGCTGAGCCACCTTCTTCTCTCCCTCCTCGTTTCTGAAAACGGTGTCGTGAAGCTCCATAGTGAGCGGTCCGCCGTTGCATATCTTTTTCAGGTCAAATTTGGTAAACGACTGGATCACCGACAAAGGACCGTTGAGCCTCGTCGTAATAGCGGGAGAAAAGCTGCAAGAGTAATAATCCCCCGCTTTTCTTCCGTCAGCCGTTGCGGGTGTCTTGCTTGCGTGAGTAGCATAACCTTGCGCGCTTCCCGAGCCCGCACGCCAAATTCCGCCTTGACCGTTGTCACGACCGTTAAAGGCAGCAGCGTAGTAGTCGATAAGCTCTTTTGCGACGTCGTCAACGTATTCATCGTTATTACCCATTTTAGGACAGTCAAGCAAGATTTTGCGAAGATCTTCATAGCCCTCAAAATCAGCATTCAAGGCGTCAAGCAGCTCGTCGGGCGTTACGGTTTTGCCGTCAAATATCACCTTTTTAACGGCTACCAACGCATCCACGGCGTTCGACAGACCCGTTCCGTGAATACCCTTGTTGTAATACTTCGCTCCTCCGCGTGACACGTCGCGTCCCTTTTCAAGACAACCGTCAATGAACAGAGAAATATACTGTATAACGTCCTTGGTAGGAAGCTTTGCGTAAAATTCTATTATCTTGTCGGCTTCTTTCTTCAGATGCTCCCTGACGTGAGCCATAAGCTCATCAAAGCTCTTTGACTGTCTGAGATTTGCGTGCAGCGCCTGATTTACAAATAACGGCAGCAAAAAGCTTCTCTGATTGGGAACGTCAAAGCCGTTGTTTGGCGAGATATACTCCCAGCAAGCCGCAACGGTATAGTTGTACGCATCGTCCTCGTCGTATCCCATAGAGATAAGATACGGCACAACGATATCGTCGTTACAGTACTGAGGGAAGCCAAGACCTTGCTTGGTAAGCTTTGTTCCAAGGACGTACTGCCAATCGGGCGTCCTCTTGGATACGCGCAGATTTATCTTGGGATCTATCATATTTATCTCGTAGGACGCTTCCATACATAGGCGAGAAAGCTCATTGAACATATCGTTTCCTTGCTTGTCAAATCCGCCGAGAACCATACTCTGCCCGTTATCGCCCTGTTGCATACCGAAATACAGATCACTGTCCACGTTAAGGCTTATAAACAGCATTTCGAGTATCTCAAAAAGCTCTTCCTCGGGAACGCCCTTTTCCAAGTCCCTCTTGAAATAAGAATACATATATTGGTCAAAGCGTCCTATTGTGACGTGAGAATGGTTGGCAAGACGGAGCGTGTAAACGATTATTTTAAAGAACAGACACGCCTCGTAGAAGCTTCTCGCAGGTCGGGCGGGAATATGCTCAAGCGCCTTTGCTATACGGACGTTACCTATCTCCTCTGCGTGCTTTCTGTACCGCTCGCAGATATCGGTGACAACGGCTATATCGCGCCTTACGTACTCATAAAACAGCCTTTGCTCCTCATCCGCGCTACGCTCGTAAGCGGCTATGTCCTCAAGGATACTGACAAATCCGCTTTCTATCACTCTGCGGTAATTGGGAGTTACGTTTCCCCACGCGCAAAGCATCAGTGTACCGTCCTTGTAATAATGCGGGCAATATTTGTTGCGTCTGTTGAAGCCAAATATGTCTCCCTCAAGTATGTACGGGGTTTCACGGCGAGCCATATCCTCAAGCATCAGCGCCTCATATATTCGGGGATTGTTTTCATAAACCTCCGTCAGGTCGTACCCCTCGTTGTTTATCCTGTTTTTTCTGTATTCCTTGGAACGCACAAGCTCCAGCATTTTTTTTACGTTTTCCGTCATAGCACCTTTACCTCTATTCCATATAGCCTGAATATATCTTTATGCGTGTTTACGTCGGCTGTTTCGTCAAATTCGGGAGCGTATTCTCTGCCGACCAATTTATATTTTCCGCCCGCAAGCTTATTGTACGGCAACAGCTCCACGTAATGTCTTCCGTTTTCGGCAATAAATTCCGCCGTTGCCGTTACGTTATCCACCGTATCGTTTACACCGGGGATAAGCGGTATACGCGTTACCATTTCCTTTCCCATCGACGCAAGCAGTCTGTAATTTTCAAGTATCCGCGCGTTTGACACGCCCGTATAATATCTGTGCTTTTTATCGTCCATAAGCTTCAGATCAAACAGGACGTAATCACATTCCTCAACTACCCTGTAAAACGTTTTTATATTCGCATAGCCGCAGGTCTGCAATGCTCTGTTTGTTCTTCCGCGCAGCCCCTCAAGACATTCCTTGACAAAATCCGCCTGACAAAGCGGCTCTCCGCCCGAAAAGGTGACACCTCCGCCCGACGCGTTAAGTATGGCAATATTTTTATCTATCGTATGCAAAAGTCTTTCCGAGGTATATTCCTCGCCGCAAAGCCTCACAAGACCTCTGGGACACGCGGAAATACTCTCTTCCGTAAGCCTTCGCTCACCCGTTGCCCTGAACGAGGCTTCAATACACGCGCCGCACTCAAGACATCCGTTCGGACTCCGCACTATCTGACGCTCAAACGCCTGTCCCTCTGGGTTGTGACACCACATACAACGCAGCGGACAGCCCTTCAGAAAGACCGTCATTCTTATTCCCGGACCGTCATAGGTGGAGAACTCTTCTATTGAAAATATCTTCGCCTTTCTCACCGTGTCACCTCCCTTTTTTTAAATTATATCATTTTAGTATTGCAAATTAAAGAAATATGTTGTATAATAATAGCAATAAATTATCTTTTTGGAGACTTTAATGATACACTATCAATCAGGTAACTCAAAATCCAATTACAATAATAACGCCTACGTTTATTTCAATGAAGGGTATCAGCCCCACTTTCATTCAAACTATGAATTTATCTATCTGTTGGACGGAAAAATAGACGTAACCGTCAACGGAAAAACGGAAAGCATGCAGAAGGGTGACCTTGCCCTCATTCTGTCAAATCAGGTCCATTCAATAAAAACCGTAGGCTCGTCAAATATGTGGATAGGCGTTTTTTCCCGACAGTTTATACCGCACTTCGATTCCAAAATAAAGGATCTGGTCGGAAACAAATTTGTTTTTCGTCTTGACGACGTGACGGAAGCGTTCATAAGGGAAAAGCTTGTGTTCTCGGAAAGCTCGACTATGCAGAAAAAGGCGTGTCTTTACGCAATATGCGACGGATATCTCTCAAGTGTGACTCTTGATAAAAGGAACGTAAAAAACGAAGAGGTCATATGCAGAATGCTTGAATACGTAGAAAAAAATTTCAGGGAGGATATAACGCTTTCCGACCTTGCCGACCATTTCGGATATGAATATCACTATCTCTCCCGACTTCTTAACAACGGCAACCGCATAAGCTTTACCGATACCTTAAACAGATTTCGCGTTGAATATGCCGTTACTCTTTTGGAAAATACGGACAAAAGTATTACCGATATAGCCATCGAGAGCGGTTTTCGTAGTATAAGAAGCTTTAATCATATCTTCAAGAGCGTTATGGGACTTACCCCCTCGGAAATAAAAAAAGGGTAACGTAATAAACATTTATTTAAAAAGGTATTGACAAAACTTAGTTTTTGGTGTATAATACTATTTGATTTTGATTGCCTATAAATCTTCGGCAATATGCGGAGGGAGGGAAACAGAAAAATGGCAGAGATTAAAGTTAAAGAAGGCGAGTCTCTTGACAGCGCACTTCGTCGCTTTAAGCGTGCAATGGCTCGTTCCGGCGTCCTTACCGAGCTTCGCAAGAGAGAACACTATGAGAAGCCCAGCGTAAAGCGCAAGAAGAAGTCTGAAGCTGCTCGCAAGAGAAAGTACAAATAATTTGATTATTTCGTATAACAAAACGGG
>JAZOON010000073.1:0-28229 GCA_045655045.1 Eubacteriales bacterium
TGCAAAAGGCTATCGCGAGCTATCAGGAAAACCTTTCCTCGATACGCGCAGGTCAGGCAAACGCGGCAATACTTAACAAGGTAACGTTTGAATATTGGGGTACTCCCACGCTTATCAAAGATATGGCGGCTATAATGGCAACCGATTCGAGAACCTTGACCGTTACCCCCTACGACGCAACCGTTATCAAGGCAATGGAGAAGGCTATTCTCGTTTCCGATATCGGTATCACTCCCTCTAACGACGGTAAGGTAATACGCCTTGTTTTCCCTCAGCTTACCGAGGACAGACGTAAGGAGCTTGCAAAGCAGGTACAGCAGGCAGGCGAGGATGCAAAGGTAGCTATCCGTAACGTCAGAAGAGACGCTAACGATATGTGCAAGAAGATGAAAAAGGACGGTGAGATGACCGAGGACGAGCAGAAGGCATCTGAAAAGACCGTTCAGGATCTTACGGATAAATACATTAAGGAAGTTGACGCTGTTACTTCCAAGAAGAAAGACGAGATAATGAAGATATAATCGCGCTTCTTCTTGAATGATACAGGGCGGGTTTTTGCCCGTCCTGATTTTCATATGATGAAAGGTTATAAAAATGAAAAAGGGAAATGAAAATATAAGCGTCGAATGTCCCATAAAGCATATTGCCTTTATAATGGATGGAAACGGAAGATGGGCAAAAAAAAGAGGAATGCCCCGAGATTTCGGACACAGACAGGGCGCTGAGGTGTTCAGAAAAATAGTTCGCAGGTGCTGTGAGCTTGGTATCAAGGCTTCCACGTACTACGTTTTTTCAACGGAAAATTGGAAGCGTCCCGAGAAAGAGGTCAATGCTATCATCGATCTGCTTGACAGATATCTTGACGAGTGCGAAAGAGAAGTTACCAAGAATGATGTACGTTTTATTTTCGTTGGTGATACGTCCGTTTTTTCTCAGTCTATACAGAAAAAAATCGCGCATATAGAGGAAGTTTCCAAAAACAATACTTATATTGCAAATCTTGCGCTTAACTACGGAGGTCGGAGCGAAATAACGCACGCGGTGAATAAGCTTATCTCTTCGGGAAAGCAAAACGTCACGGAGGACGATATTACCGATGCTTTATATACCAAGGATTCGCCGCCTCTTGATTTGATAGTCCGAACGGGAGGAGATCTCCGTATATCCAATTTCCTTTTGTGGCAGGCGGCTTACGCGGAATTTTACTTTACCGATAAGCTCTGGCCCGATCTTACGCCGGACGACGTAAACGTTATAGTAGAAAACTTCACAAATCGTAGCCGACGCTTCGGCGGTGTTTAATTTGGAGAAATATTATGCTGAAAAGAATTATAACCTCGTTGGTCGCAGTTTGCGTGCTTATTCCCGTGCTATTTCTGTCGGGAACGTGGGTGCTTCCGATAGCTATAGCGATCGTTAGCGTTATAGCAGCTTTTGAAATGCTTAAATGTATGGGGCTTCATAAGAAGATAGCGCTTACCGCACCCATTTATTTAGCGGCTGTTGCCGTTCCGCTTATGCTCAGAGGTATAGAAAATAAGGTTGATGTAGCAAAGATAGTATTTATTTTTGCGGCAGCTTATATTATATACGTTTTCGCGGCGATAGTCTGGTCGCACGGCAAGCTTCATTATGCTGACGGAATGGCGATGTTTACCGTTTGCGCGTACATAATAGCCGCGATGAACTCCATAATTTTTGTAAGAGATTTCGGAAACGGCGGAAAATATATTTATCTGCTTATTTTCCTTGGCGCGTGGATGACGGATATCTTTGCATATTTTGTCGGAGTCTTTATAGGCAAGCATAAGCTTATCGAGGACGTAAGCCCGAAGAAAACCGTTGAGGGCAGTATTGGCGGAATTTTCTTCTGCGCTCTATCCTTTGTGATATTCGGAATAGTCATTGACGCATTCTTCGACGGTGACGCCAACCTTTTGTTCTTGGCAATAAGCGGCGTTGCAGTGTCCGTAATTTCGCAGATAGGCGACTTGATAATGTCCGTTATAAAAAGACATTACGGCATCAAGGATTACGGCAAGCTTTTCCCCGGTCACGGCGGCGTGCTTGACAGATTTGACTCTGTGCTTGCGGTATCGCTTGGAATGTGCGCGATATGTATGATAGCGGGGCTTTTTGGAATAGAACTTATTTGAGAGAGTGTATATGGAAGTAAAAAATATAGCAGTGCTCGGTTCTACGGGTTCGGTGGGAGAGCAAGCGCTTGACGTTGCTGATAAATTTTCCTTTAACGTCAGCGCGATAAGCGCAAATAAAAACTTTAAAAGAGTTGAGGAGCAAGCCAGAAAATTCGGAGTATCCTACGTTGCTATGGCGGACGAATCCGCGGCTGCTGAACTGAGGGTTCGTTTGGCAGACACGAACGTAAAGGTCTTTTCGGGCGAGGACGGTATTTGTCAGATGATAAATGCTGAAAAAAGGGATACCGTTCTTAATTCAATTATTGGAGAGGCGGGGCTTTTGCCCACACTTGCCGTCATAGATTCGGGGGCAAGACTTGCGCTTGCGAATAAGGAATCTCTTGTTGTTGCGGGCGAGATCGTTATGAAGGCGGCAAGAGAAAAGGGTGTTGAGGTGCTTCCCGTTGACAGTGAGCATTGCGCTATATTTCAGTGCTTGAAGTCGGGGATGAACAATGAAGTGAAGAGAATATTGCTCACGGCTTCGGGCGGTCCGTTCTTTGGAAAACAGGTTGACGAACTGAAGAATATAAGAGTAGTAGAGGCTTTGGCGCATCCCACGTGGAAGATGGGTGCGAAGATAACGATTGACTCCGCAACGCTTATGAATAAAGGCTTTGAGGTCATTGAAGCCGTGCATTTGTTCGGTGTTCCCGCATCAAGAATAAAGGTCGTGGTACACCGCGAAAGTATAATACATTCAATGGTCGAATATATTGATAACAGCGTTATAGCGCAGTTGTCAGTACCCGATATGAGGCTTTGCGCTCAATACGCTATAACCTATCCTCAAAGGCAGCCTGCTGTTATAGATGAGCTTGATTTGTTTGAAATATCAAGGCTTACCTTTGCTGAGCCGGATACTGATACCTTTTCGCTTCTTGCGTATGCGCGTGACTGTATCGAAAAGGGCGGCGCGCTTCCAGCCGTACTCAACGCGGCTAACGAGATAGCCGTAGCGGAATTTCTAAAGGGGAATATCGGATTTTATTCCATAACGGAATGTGTTTGCTCGGTTGTTGACGGTATGCAGCACGCAAAGAACGAGCATACTCTTGACGGAATAATAGCCGCAGACAGAGCCGCAAGGGAAATGGCAAGAGAAATACTTATATAACAGTTTTTGACAGCGGTGTTATGAAAATTTGATTGGAGAACGGGAATGTTTGGTTTTATCGGTTATTTTTTAATAATATTGCTTGTCTTTGGCGTACTCATATTTATTCACGAGCTTGGGCATTTTCTCACGGCGCGAGCTTGCGGCGTTACCGTAAATGAGTTCGCGATCGGAATGGGACCGAAGCTGTTTTCGTGGACATCAAAGAAGCACGGAACGAAATACGCGCTGAGGCTTTTGCCGATAGGCGGATTCGTAAGCATGAAAAACGAGGACGGACTTGAAGAGGACGTTGATCCCACGGACGAGGGCGCGTTCTGCAACAAGAGTGTGCCGAAAAGAATGCTTATTACTATTGCGGGCGCGGTAATGAATTTGTTGCTTGGCTTCGTCATTATGATGATAGTGGTATTTGCAACTAAAAATCTTGGCTCTACGACGATAGCGCGGTTTGCGGATAACGCAACGTCAAGCGAAAAGCTTATGGTTGGCGACGAGATCGTCAAGGTTGAGAACACAAGAGTTCATACGTGGAACGAATTGGCTTATGAAATAATGAACTCGGGATATGAGCCTGTAGATATAACGCTTAAACGAGACGGAGAAAAAATTGTAGTCAGAGACGTTGTATTTTCGACCTTCGAGGACGGCGGCGCTACGTTTGGACAGTACGATTTTCTGCCTTACGCCGAGGAAGCTAACTTTATAAATCTCGCAAAGCATTCCTTTTTCAGGTCGGTATCGACGGTTAAAATGGTGCTTGACTCCGTAAAGGGACTGTTTACGGGACGCTTTGGAATGGATGCCGTGTCGGGACCTGTTGGAGTCGTAGGCGTGGTGCAAGAGGTGTCAAAGCAAGGCTTTATGAGCTTTTTGTATATCATTAGCGTGCTGACGATAAACCTTGGCGTGTTCAACCTTATCCCGTTCCCCGCGCTTGACGGCGGACGATTCCTTTTCCTTGCTATAGAGGGAGTCAGGGGAAAGCCTATAGACAGAAAAATAGAGGCGTATATAAACTTTGTGGGAATAGTTATTTTGTTCTCATTTATGATATTCGTATGCTTTAAGGATATAATGAAATTGATATTTTAACGGATTATGAAATATAACAATATAAGAAGAAAAACAAGAGAAATAAAGGTCGGTAATAAGATCATAGGCGGAAATGCGCCTATTGCTATTCAGTCTATGACAAATACCGACACGCACGATAAAATCGCAACGTATAATCAGATAAAGGCGCTTGAGAAAAGGGGATGCGATATCGTCAGAATAACCGTTCCTGATGTTGAGGCGGCTGATACTATCGTTTATCTCAAAGAGCAAGGGATAAATATTCCTATAGTTGCCGATATTCATTTTGATTACCGTGTTGCGCTCAGATGCGCAGAGGTCGGTGTTGATAAGATACGTATAAACCCCGGGAATATTGGTGACGACGAGCGAGTAAGAGCGGTATGCGAGGCTTGCGGGAAAAGAAATATTCCGATAAGAATAGGTGTCAACGGCGGCTCACTTGAGAAGCACGTTCTCGAAAAATACGGCTCGCCCACGCCCGAGGCTCTGTGCGAGAGCGCGCTATATCACGTGTCGCTTCTTGAAAAATTTGATTTTTACAACACGGTTATATCAATGAAGGTGTCTGACCCTTATAAAATGATCGCCGCAAACAGATTGCTCGCGCAAAGATGCGATTATCCATTGCATCTCGGTGTTACGGAGGCGGGCGGTAAGGAAAGAGGCTCGATAAAGAGCGCTGTCGGAATTGGAGCGTTGCTCTGTGACGGTATAGGAGATACGATAAGAGTGTCACTTACCGATGATCCGTGCGAGGAGATAAGGGCGGCTGGACAGATATTGCAGGCTATAGGAATAGAAGGGCAGAGCGGTCTTGATATAGTAAGCTGTCCGACCTGCGGAAGAACCAAAATAGACCTTATACCCATCGTTTCAGCTTTTGAAAAGGCGGCTGAGGAGGAGGGACTTCTCGGTATTCCGCTTAAGGTTGCAATTATGGGCTGTGTGGTAAACGGCCCGGGTGAGGCTAAGGAAGCAGATGTCGGTGTTGCAGGCGGTAAGGGCGAGGCTGTACTCATAAGAAAGGGCGAGATAATCAGAAAGATACCCGAGGAAGAGATCGTCAGCACGTTGATTACCGAGGTTAAGAAGCTTAAATGCAATTTGTAAGGAGATAAAATGGCGCAAAAGACCTTAAAGGAATATCTTAGTAAATATTTGCCCCCAAAGGATTTTGAACCGATACTTGAAGAGGGGATAGTAACACGCTCGAGAATAGATAAGGACAAGCGTATCCTTGAGGTTTTTGCTGACTTTCCGAGTGTTATCCCAAAGGAAGATCTTTATGCTGTTGAGGCGCAGGTAATTGAAGTATATCAACTGAATAACTTCAGGCTTTTCCCGCATTATCCGTCGGAGCTGTGGGGGTATTCTTACGTGCCTGAGGTGCTTAAGGAAGCCGAGAGAGCGGGGTTTGTCGCGAGGGGATTTTTCTCCGACTATACGTATAAGCTTGACGGTAACAATTTAAGCGTAAAAATAGCCTTTCCGCTAAACGGTGTAAATTTACTCAAAAAAGCAGAGACACCGCAGATAATTGAGGCTATTATCAAGCTTGAATTTGGTATTCAGGTTCAGGTCACTATAGAGCACGACGAGTTTGGGAGTGTTGAGCTTACGGATTCACAGCTGAGCCGTCTTGAACAGTACGACAGACAGATACTCGAGGCGGAGAAAAGCTACGGAATAAGAAGTGCGGGATCTGAGCAGGGGTCTTTCGGTAAAACCGCCGCTCAAAGTCAGGAGGACAGGCTTCCAAGGCTTCCTTCTGTTTTCGGAGAGGGAAACGCGACGGTAAAAAAAGAGGGCAATATAATAACCGTCGGTCACAAAAAATTTGATATTTCCGAGCCTGATTTCGTAGTCGGAACAAAATTTGAGATAAATCCAGTCGCCATATCAAGCGTTACGCGCCCTGTAAAAAACATTACTTTTATCGGTGAGATTTTTCAGTTTACCAAGGAAGCTAACCGCGCGGGGGACAAGTTTAACCTATCCTTTGCGATATTTGACGGAGACTCGTCGATATTCGTAAAGAGATACTCTATGACACCCGAGGACGCAAATGAAATATGCTCGGTTATTTCAAAGGGAAAGTCCGTCGCAGTTCACGGTTATACCAAAACCGAAAGAAACGACGACGAGCTATATATGAGCTTTTCGGATATAGCGGTGGTATCCCCTATTGTAAGAAAGGATACGGCCGACGAAAAGCGTGTCGAGCTTCATCTGCATACGAACATGTCAACTATGGATGCGATCATACCGCCCGACGTTATAGTTAAGACGGCACAGAAGTGGGGACACTCCGCCGTTGCAATCACCGACCACGGAAACGTTCAGGGCTTTCCCGAGGCAATGCTTGCAGCAGATAAATGCGGAATGAAGGTCATTTACGGAATGGAGGCGTATTTCGTCAATAACACGGCGAGCGCGATCACGGGCGCTTACGGCGGTGGCTTTGACGATGAAATGGTCGTCTTTGATATTGAAACCACGGGACTTTCAAAGAACGACTGCAAGATAATCGAGATAGGCGCGGTTAAGATAAAGAACGGCGAGATACTTGAAATTTACGACGAGTTTATCAACCCCGAATGTCATATTCCCGACGAGATAACCAAGCTTACATCAATAACCGATGAAATGGTGGCGGATGCCGATACTATTGACGTAGTGCTTCCCGAATTTCTTGATTTTATCGGAGACAGATTGGTTATTGCTCACAATGCGGATTTCGACACGGGCTTTATAAGAGTAGCGGCACAGAGATTGGGGATTGAATTTAAAAATCCTTATCTTGACACGGTCGCGCTTTCAAGATATCTTAATCCCGAGCTTAAATCGCATAAGCTAAATATCCTTGCAAATCACTACAAGCTTGAGGACTTTCATCACCACCGAGCAAGCGACGACTCAACTATTCTTGCACATATATATTTCAAGATGTCCGAGCAGCTTAAGGAAAAAGACCTCAAAAACTTTGAGGATCTTACCGAGGAGATGAAAAACAAGGCTGATCCCTTGAATTTGCGTACTTATCACCAGATAATACTCGTAAAGAATCAAGTGGGAATGAAAAACCTTTATAAGCTTATTTCGTCGAGCTACCTTAAATACTATAAACGTTTTCCGAGAATCCCCAAAACTGAGCTTGAGCAGTACAGAGAGGGACTTATAATAGGCTCGGCGTGCGAATCAGGAGAGCTTTTTAACGCTATACTCGATAACCGCTCGGAGAAGGAAATAGAGGATATCGTTAATTTTTACGACTATCTGGAAATACAGCCGATATGTAACAACCGTTTCCTTGTACTTGAGGGAAAGGTTGCCGATGACGAGGGACTTCGCGAGCTTAACAGAAAAATAGTTGCGCTTGGAGAGAAATACAATAAGCCTGTCGTTGCAACCTGTGACGCGCATTTTCTCAACAAAGAGGACGAAATATTCAGAAAAATACTTCTTGCGGGGCTTAAGTTTAAGGACTGCGACAGAGATATAAATTTGTATATGAGAACTACAGAGGAGATGCTTGAGGAGTTTTCGTACCTTGGCGAGGAAAAGGCGAAAGAGGTGGTTATAACCAACACAAATCTCATTGCCGATATGATAGAAGAAGCCAGACCTATTCCCAAGGGCTCGTTTACCCCTCACATTGAGGGCTCTGACGAGGAGCTTACCGAAATTTGTTGGAAGCGCGCGAAATCGATGTATGGAGATCCCGTTCCCGAGCTTGTCGCCAAGAGACTTGATAAGGAGCTTACGTCTATTATAAAGAACGGATTTGCCGTGCTTTATATGATAGCGCAGAAGCTCGTTTGGTATAGTGAGAGCCAAGGTTATCTCGTTGGCTCGAGAGGCTCGGTCGGCTCATCGTTCGTTGCGACTATGGCGGGTATATCCGAGGTTAATCCGCTCCCGCCGCACTATTACTGTCCTAACTGTAAGCATTCGGAGTTCTTTACCGACGGCTCGGTTGGCTCAGGATTTGATTTGAAGGATGCAAACTGTCCTAAGTGCGGAACGAAATATTGCGCTGACGGTCACGATATTCCTTTTGAAACCTTCCTCGGCTTCTACGGAGATAAGTCTCCCGATATCGACCTTAACTTCTCGGGTGACGTTCAGGGCAAGGTACATAAATACACTGAGGAGCTGTTCGGCTCTGAAAACGTGTTCCGCGCGGGAACGCTCGGTACGCTTGCCGATAAGACGGCTTACGGATTTATCGCAAAGTACTTTGAGAGTAAAGGCGTAAGTCTTGGTCGCGCGGAGATGGAGCGAATAATTCAAAACTGCGTCGGCGTAAAGAGAACCACGGGACAGCACCCGGGAGGTATCATAGTTGTTCCGAGAGAATACGAGGTTTATGATTTCACACCCGTTCAGCACCCCGCAGATGATCCTCATTCTGATACCGTAACTACTCACTTTGCGTTTTCATATTTGCACGATACCATACTTAAGCTTGACGAGCTCGGACACGATATTCCGACCAAATATAAGTATCTTGAGAGATTTTCAAATACGAGCGTTATGGACGTTCCTATGAACGATCCTGACGTATACGAGCTGTTCGCATCAACGAAACCTCTTAAGGTAAGCCCCGAGGATATTGATTCCCAGATAGGAACGTTTGGCTTGCCCGAGTTCGGTACGCGCTTTTTGCAGCAGGTTCTTATTGAGGCGAAGCCTAAAAACTTTGCGGACCTTCTCCAGATATCGGGACTTACGCACGGAACGGACGTTTGGCTCGAAAACGCGCAGGACCTTATAAAAGAGGGAACGTGCGACATTTCTCAGGTTATCGGAACACGTGACGGTATAATGCTCGACCTTATACGCTACGGTCTTGAAAACGCGCTTGCGTTTAAGATAATGGAAAGCGTAAGAAAGGGAAAAGGTCTTACACCGGAATGGGAAACGGAGATGCGCGCGCATAACGTTCCTGAGTGGTATATTACGTCTTGTAAGAAGATAAAGTATATGTTCCCAAAGGCGCACGCGGCGGCGTACGTTATGTCGGCAATTCGCTTGGGATGGTATAAGGTACATATACCGATAGCCTTTTACTGTTCAATGTTTACCGTTGCTCCGGGAGCTTTTGACGCAGAGGTCGTTATGAAGGGACGCGGAAACGTGGTCGCTACCATAAAGGATATTGAAAAGCGCGGAAAGGAAGCATCTCCTAAGGAGCAAAGCTCAATTCCTGTGCTTCAGCTTATAAACGAATGTATGGCGAGAGGTATAAGGTTTTTACCGATCGATATTGAAAAATCCGATTCCTATATTTTCTTACCCGAAAACGGAGGAATACGTATGCCTTTTTCTGCGTTACCGGGACTTGGCGAAAATGCGGCTCTTAAGATAATCGAGGCAAGGAACGAGGAGAAATTTTTCTCAGTTGAGGATCTACAGACAAGGGCGGGACTTACGAAGAGCGTTGTTGAGATACTTCGCAAAAACCACGTTCTTGACAACCTCAACGAGACAGACCAGCTTACGTTTTTCTAAAAAAGTCTAAAAAAGAAAGGAGAGAAAGCTATGAAAAGAATATTGTGCTTTTTTATGACGGCAGTGATCACCCTCGCGGTTTTCTCTCCTTTTGCGTTGGCAACGGAAAACGGAGAACAGGAGATGCTCTTGGATTCCGTTTCGTTTTCATGTACGTACGATTCCCAAAGCAAGCAGGTCGTTATAGACGGGACGGTTAACCACGACGTTATGATAAGTCATAAGGATTACGCTATTCGGGTTTTTGTTATTCACCCTGGTGAGAGTGAGGAATCGGTTTTAAATTCCGACGAAACCGTAGCTTTGGCAGAGTCTTCAATGACGGTTAGATTTACGTTTTATATCGAAGCCAAAAACACTATTGAGCGATACTCAAAATACGCCATAATATTTACTTCGCCCGACGGGGTAGATTACGTTGCAGGCAACGCAAAGCACCCGTCTGTGTCGTCGCATTACGAATACGACCCAAATGAGCATAGGTTCTTTAAGGGGCTTTCTATGGATAGCTCGTTCTTCATAGGTGAGCTTGGTGCGGGTACGGTAATCGTCGATTTCAAACTCAACGAGGCTATGGGAGACATTTCTAACAGTTATCTCTATCCATCAGGTGACTCGTATTTTCACATAAAAAAATCTTATATAGAATACATCGACCAAAGAGTAACAGCCGCATCGCTGTCCGGTGCAAATGTATATTTAAGGCTCTTGCTTGACGCTGATGACGGTAGCTTGGCTTCTTTGGCTGTTGATGAAAGTATAGAATACAGCATACCTTACGTATATTATCCTCAGGTGATAGATTTTGTCGCCGCAACGGTCGAGTTTACCGCTGAGAGATATAACACAAAAGGCTTACACGGCTTTGTGGTAGGTTCTGCTATTGATACTCTTTATAAGTACTGCGACGGGCAAATATTGATTGACGAATATGCCGATATGTATACGCTGTACCTGACTGTAGTAGGCAGCTCAGCAAGAGTTGTTGACAACACGATGGATATAGTTATACCTATTTCGGATGAGGCTTATTTTTATGAGAGCGAAAGAGTTTTGTCTTCTGAATTAATAGAGAGCGTTATAAAAAGACTCGACGAAAACGTTTCCGGAAATTTTGATTGCTCGCTTATGATAGAAGCCGATTACGTTCCGAGCAATATATTCGGAGAAGAAGTCGACAAGACAAAATTCATTACTCCCGATAATATAGGGCAGTATATGGACTACGTTACATCCCTTGCAGAGAGATTTGACGCAGCGCCGCTTCACGTTATATACAAATGGACGCCACCGAAAAATCTTTCGGGAAGCAGGCTTTGCTGCTCGTATATATACGCATATCTGAAGCTTATTGACTACGATGCTGTATCGTCGTTTGTGGTAGAACTCGGAGAAAATAATATTTCAGATATCAGAGCAGTGTTGGCTCAAATCGATACTGAAAACAAAATGGACTGCATAACGCCATACGCAAAGTATCTCGGCGTAGCGTCTTGGCAGGATATAATCGGTAAGGAGACTGACGTTCCAACGAACAGAACGATTATCAAAAATGAGTTTTATACGCAGAGACCCGATTGGATAAAGGGTGAGTTTTGTTACGTTGATTTTTCTTCCTCGTCAATATTTGAGCGTATGAATAAAGGACAGAATTGCGCGTCTCTTATGTCCGAGTACGATTCGGTTGGAGAGAGAGTTCTCCGTATTTCGTCAGATAAGATGAAGCTTGGCGAATATATGGATGCGTTGTGTTTCTTGGAGTATGAGGAAAGCTATGTATATACCGATACTCTTTCTTTGACACTCGGCGTTGAGGACGACGGCAAAAATAAAAACAACGTCTATGAATTGACGGTAACGCTTGGAAATGAAGACACTCGAATAGATGCGTTCGGCACGGTGCGCGTCGGAGAACCCGTTGAGCTTTATTTTGACGTTGACGAGTTTTCTGAGTTGTCAACTGCCGTTTATATGAGGATAAGCGCAAGATGTCTTACCGGAGATACCGAGGCTGTTTCGCTCGTTATGTACGACCTCAAGGGATACAGCGCGGAGTATGATTCGGAAGAGCTTGACGAGCTTATAAATAAGTTAAGACTTGAAATGCAAGGAATTGACCACGAGGAAAGCAAATGGGACAAAAATATAATTGTAACTATTCTTGCGGTTCTCGTGTCAATGATAGCGGTCGGAATAGGTCTGTTTATGGTGTTCCGACGCGGTGAAGAAAACAACAATGAATAACTGAAGGGAGGACGGCAGGATGTCCGATTTTGTGCATTTACATTTACATAGTGAATACAGTATGCTTGACGGCGCTTGCCGTATTTCTGAAATTCCCAAAAGAGCTAAGGAATGCGGTCATAGCGCGGTGGCAATAACGGACCATGGAGTTATGTACGGTGCCGTTGCGTTTTATGAGGCTTGCAAAAAAGAGGGGATAAAGCCTATTATCGGGTGTGAGGTCTACGTTGCGCCGAACTCTCGATTTGAGAAGACCGTTTATTCGGACGGAAAAGGAAAATACAATCATCTCGTTTTGCTCTGCAAAAACGAGATCGGATACCGAAACTTAATATACATGGTCTCAAAATCCTTTGTCGAGGGATTTTATTCAAAGCCGAGAATAGATATGGAGCTGTTGCGCTCACATTCAGAAGGACTTATCGCGCTTTCGGGCTGTATTGCGGGAAAAATACCGTCCTTGATAGCGGGAGGAGACTATCCGTCGGCAGTGGCGTACGCAAAAGAGCTGTCGGGGATTTTTGGCAAGGATAACTTTTATATTGAGATACAAAACCACGGAATAAACGAGCAAATAGAGCTGCTTCCCGAGCTTGTTCGGCTTGCACAGGAGTGTGACCTTCCGCTTGTTGCTACAAATGACTGTCACTATCTCCGCCGCGAAAATGCAAACGCTCAGGCGGTCCTTATGTGTATTCAAACGAAATCCGTAATTACCGACGGGCGACCGATAGGCTTTGAAACGGACGAGTTTTACTACAAGGACAGCGGCGAGATGCGTATGCTGTTCGGCAAATATAAGGGAGCTATCGAAAACACCGTAAAAATCGCGGATATGTGTAATTTTGACTTTGTGTTTGATGCACCGAAGCTGCCAAAATTCAGGACTCCGGGGGGCGTATCGTCTGCGGAGTATTTGAGAAAATTAACGTTTGACGGAGTGAAGCGCAGACTTGAAAACGGAACGCTTATTTATGAGCCTCAGGGTGAGAAGGTATACGCGGACAGAATAGAGTATGAATTATCCGTGATCTCGGGTATGGGATACGACGATTATTTTCTTATCGTTCAGGATTACGTTAATTATGCAAGATCTCAGGGTATTCCCGTAGGACCTGGAAGAGGCTCGGGCGCGGGAAGTCTCATTGCGTTTTTGCTTGGTATTACCGACGTTGATTCAATAAAATACGATCTGCTTTTCGAGCGTTTTTTAAATCCCGAGAGAGTAAGTATGCCCGATATTGATATTGACTTTTCCGATGCGCGCAGAGACGAGGTCATACAGTATATGATAGATACGTACGGAGACGATCGCGTTTCGCAGATAATCGCATACGGTACGCTTGCGGCGAGAGCGGCTATAAAGGACGTTGGACGCGCACTTGGAATGTCTTACGCCGACGTTGACGTTATCGCCAAAATGGTTCCGCACGAAAAGGGAATGAATCTTACCGAAGCACTTAAAATAAAGGCGCTCAGGGAGCGCTACGACGCATCTGCCGAGGTGCGTAAGCTTATAGATACCGCAATTCAGGTTGAGGGTATGCCGAGAAACGTTACGGTGCATGCGGCAGGAATAGTCGTTACCGACAATCCGGTATCAAATTACGTTCCTCTTGCGGTGAGCGAAAATTCCGTCGTAACGCAATTTGATATGGACGTTCTGTCAAAGCTTGGATTGCTTAAATTTGACTTTCTAGCAATAAGATATTTAACCATTATCGATGACGCATGCAGATATATAAAAGAAAGCTGTCCTGACTTCGACCTTGAAAAGATACCGCTTGACGACGAAGCAACCTATAAGCTTTTATCGGCGGGAAACACGCTTGGAGTGTTTCAGCTTGAATCGGCGGGTATACGTCAGGTGCTTTGCGAATTGCGCCCCGAATGCTTTGACGATATTATAGCTGTTATCGCTCTTTATCGTCCCGGACCTATGGATTCCATACCAAAATATATAGAGTCAAGACATAATCCCGATAAGGTGTCGTACGCGCATCCATTGCTTGAGCCGATACTGCGCTCAACCTACGGTTGTATCGTTTATCAGGAGCAGGTAATGAGCATATTCCGAGAAATGGCGGGATATACGTACGGTCACGCGGACGTGGTAAGACGTGCTATGTCAAAGAAAAAAGCCGACGTTCTTAACGCCGAGCGAGAGAGCTTTCTTGAGGGAACGAAAAATAACGGGATAGACGGGGAAGTTGCAGGACGATTGTTTGACGATATTTCTTCGTTTGCAAATTACGCATTCAATAAAAGTCATGCTGCGGTATATGCGGTAACGTCATATAGAACAGCGTATCTTAAGGCGCATTTTCCATGTGAGTATATGTCAGCTCTTATGACGTCTGTGCAAGATAATCTGGCGAAGCTATCAGAATATATAGCGGAATGCTCAAAGCTTGGAATTAGGGTTTTGCCTCCCGACATCAACCACAGTCACACTTATTTTCACCCAAGCGGTAAGGATGTCGTGTTTGGACTTCTAGCACTTAAAAACGTTGGAAAGCAGTTTGTTGAGAACGTTATAAGAGAGAGAGAGAGAAAGCCTTTCTCTGATTTTGAGGACTTTGTCGTCCGTATGTCCGATTACGACATAAATAAGAGAATGGTAGAGGGACTTATAAAATCGGGGGCGTTCGATGGTCTCGGAACTTACCGTTCAAGGTTGTTGGCTTCTTATGAAAGGCTGATCGACACAAGGACCGATCAAAATAAGAGTAATATATCGGGGCAGTTAGATATGTTTTCTTCAATGTTCGGCGAGGCACAATTTTCAGCACCGAAATTTGAATATCCCGAAATTCCCGATTTCTCACTGAAGGAAAAGCTTATGCTTGAAAAGGAATGCTCGGGAATGTACTTCTCGGGACATATGATCGACAGCTATTCCGAGAATATTTCAGAGCTTTCGTATGAAAAAATATCTGTTTTACTTGACGGCGAAAACGTAACGGACAGACAACACGTGGGAATTTGCGGTATGATATCTTCGGTTACCGTGAAAAATACGCGTCAAAACGAAAAAATGGCGTTCGTCACGGTCGAGGACAGATACGGCGAGATCGAGTGCATAGTTTTTTCGAATAAATATAAGGAGTACTATCATCTGCTTCGCGTTGACGCTGCGGTTTATATAGAAGGTACGCTTTCCGTGCGTGATGACGAGGACGCCAAGGTTTTGCTGAATTATATGGACGAGCTTGTTGAGAACGGACGGTATATGAAGCGCGGTAAAAATATTCGACCCGAGAGTATTTCGGTCACTGTGAAAAATGAGCCGAAATCGGTTGTTAAGACAACCGAAAAAAAGGTTTACACCAAGGTGTATTTGCGTGTACCCGATTTGGATAGCAGAGAATATCTTAAGGCGAGAAATCTTGTGAATATCTTTGAGGGCGCGGTGCGCGTCATATTCTATGATTCCTCAAATAAAACGTATTTAAACCATACGTCGGGCGTTGATCTTACCGATTATGTTCTTTCCGAGCTTTGCGAGCTTATCGGCAGGGACAACGTAGTTCCGAAATGATTATTCCGAGTAATCCTCTATAATAGAATTAAGTTGTGATTTTCCAATCACTTCAAAGCCCTCTTCGAGCAGACCTTGATCTGCTTCGGGGAGGGCTTTTACTCTTACGTCGATAGTTTTGTAAAGAGAGCCGTCGGTGTTGAAAATCCCTACCAAGCCGTTGTATTCCTTTATCAAAAACGTTTGTTCTTCCGTGTTTTCGGACGTTGATACCTCCTCAGGGCGAACGTACACGTACTCTTTTTGTACTGTTATATCCGTCAGAATGGTGCTTTCCTCGTTGGGAGTGACTGTGTTACTGCCTTTTCTGTTGAAAACCAGAGAAGCTATAACGGATAGCATTAAAATGCTGTAAATAGCCATTAATCTTAAATATTTCAAGCGAAGAGCGTTTGGATGCTTCATAAATTATCCCTCCACGTTTTATTGTATTATTTGCGTATTTCGGTTTAAATATTCGCAACGAAGGAATAATAAGAAAGTAATAGAAATGGAGGAATTGTACGCCAATGATTAAAAGAATCTTCAGAAAGACCTTGAAAATTTTACTCATAGCCGCGATAGTCGCAATAATTGCGGCTACCGCGGTTGGAATAACGTTTGCTTGGTACGTTGACAAATACGTGGAGAAGTCTATTGACGAGCAGCTTTTTTACGTTGTCGGTTCGGATTCGCAAACCAAGATATATTATTACGAGTACGACGACAGAGCTGCAAGAGTTGGAAAAGAGGTCGAGCTTGGAGAAGAACAGCTTTACGGCGGATACAGAAGCAAATACGTTTCGTTTGACCAAATACCCGAAAATCTCAAAAACGCGTTTATAAGTATTGAGGATACACGCTTTGAAAAGCACAAGGGTGTGGATTGGTTCAGAACGCTGAGCGCGGGCGTGAACTATTATTTAAAATTCAGCGACAGCTACGGTGGCTCGACGATAACTCAGCAGCTTATAAAAAACGTAACCGACGAGGACGATTACACCTTTCAGCGAAAAATACAGGAAATTTTCTGGGCGCTTGATCTTGAAAATAAAATGGATAAAAGTGAAATACTCGGTCTGTATCTCAATATAATAAATCTCTCGCAAGGCTGTTACGGCGTAGGAGCGGCATCGGAATATTATTTTTCCAAGAGTGTATCGGAGCTTACACTGTCAGAATGCGCGTGTATCGCCGCGATAACAAACAGTCCAACTTATTATGATCCTATAAGAAATCCCGAAAACAATGAAAGACGAAGACTTCTCATTCTCAAGGAAATGTACGAATTGGAATATATCGATGAAGCCGAATACGAGGATGCCAAGGGACAGAAAATCGAGTTGAAGGTAAGTACTAAGACAGAAGAGGAAAGGATAAATTCGTGGTACGTCGATATGGTTGTTGACGACGTTATGAACGACCTTATGGAAGAATACGGATATAGCAGAACTATGGCAAGTCTTATCGTGTATACGGGCGGACTCAGAATATATACCGTTATGGATAAGGACGTTCAGGACGCGCTTGACGAATATTATTCGAACGTTTCAAATTTTTCAAACGGAAAGGGCGGTGAAATACCGCAATCCTCAATGATAGTTATTGACAGTAAAACGGGGGATATCCTCGGAGTTGCGGGAGCTGTCGGAACGAAAAGCGGAAACCGCGTACAGAATTTTGCCACCTACTCCGTCCGTCCCGCAGGCTCGGTGGTAAAGCCGCTTTCAACCTACGCTCCCGCGCTCGAAGCTGGAATAATAAATTGGTCTACCGTATACGATGATACCCCCGTCAATTTCGGTAGATACAACCTTGACGGGAGTAAAGGCAAAATAGTAGAGCCCGTTCCTTGGCCAAAAAACTCCACTAATAATTACAGAGGACTTACAAATATAAACTACGCCATAGAGCATTCTGTAAATACGGTAACTATCAAGGTGCTTGAGGACCTCGGACTTGATACGTCCTTTGATTTCCTTTATAATAAATTGAAAATGACAAGCCTTATCCCTTCAAGGACACTTGATAACGGAAGCGTTATCACCGACAGGGACTACGCTTCGTTGGCACTCGGTCAGTTTAATTACGGAGTTACCGTAAGAGAAATAACAGCGGCGTATTCTATTTTTGCAAACGGCGGAATATATAACGATTATCGTTCTTATTACAAAATAACCGATCCGTCGGGGCGCGAGGTGCTTGAGAATAAATACCACGGAGAGGTTGTACTAAGTGAGGAAAACGCCGATATAATGACACTTATGCTTCAAAACGTAGTAAGCAACGGAACGGCGACGGATATAACGCTTGATAAAAAAATAGCTTGTGCGGGAAAGACAGGAACGACTCAGAACAAATACGACACGTGGTATATAGGATATACGCCTTATTGTATTGGCGGAGTATGGTTTGGATACGAATATCCCAAGGCGTTGACGGACTATTCGGGAAACAGGTGCGTTAAAATATGGGATGAGGTTATGAGTATTATACACGAAAAATATGACGGTGAGGATTTGGAGCAGTTTGATGTAAGCTCAGATATAGTGGAGTGCGAATACTGCGCTGATTCGGGAAAGCTCCTTACGAGCGCGTGCAAGCTTGACATGCGAGGCAGCAGAAGTGAAAAGGGATATTTTGTAAAGGGAAGCGAGCCGAAGTCTCCGTGTGACAGACATCTTGCCGTTGATTATGATATGGCGGTCGGCGGGGTAGTGATAGGGAATTGCCCCACGGAAAACACAGTAAAGGTAGGACTTATAAACGTAAGCCGAAGCTTTCCTATGCAGATATACGTCACGGACGCCCAATATGTCTGGCGTGACATTGGAAAATATATACTGCCCGAAACCTCCCCAAGCCTTCCGTTCTATAACAATCTTCTGGAGAAGGACACTTACAGCGGAATAAGCAAAGCAGAGAGACAGTTCAACCGCGCCTGTCGGGAGCATTTCAATTATTTTGAGTGGAAGAAAAAGCAAGAGGAATAACAAAAAAGGCTCAAATTGAGCCTTTTTTGTTATTTGGTATTTACTTTCACAAACTGACTGTTGTAAAGCTCGGTATAAAATCCGTTTTTGGCAAGCAGCTCGGTATGTGTTCCTTGCTCGATAATGTTTCCGTTCTTCATAACGAGTATTCTGTCAGCTTCAAGAATAGTGGAAAGTCTGTGCGCTACGACGAACGAGGTGCGTCCCTTCATCATAGTCTCAAAGGCTTTCTGTATTCTTATTTCCGTACGGGTGTCTATTGATGACGTAGCTTCGTCAAGTATAAGCATTTCAGGTAAGCAGAGAATTACTCTTGCTATGCAAAGCAACTGCTTTTGCCCTTGCGACAGTGAGCCGCCGTCCTCGGATATTACGGTGTCGTATCCGTTGGGCAGACGTCTTATAAAGCTGTGCGCGTGAGCAGCCTTTGCTGCTGCTATTATTTCCTCATCGGTCGCATCTTGCTTTCCAAACGCTATGTTTTCCTTTACCGTTCCCGATGACAGCCAAGTATCCTGTAAAACCATACCGAAGGAATTACGGAGAGTGTGCCTTGAATACTGATTTACGTTTACTCCGTCTATCAATATCTCACCGTTGTCAACGTCATAAAATCTCATAAGAAGATTTATAAGCGTCGTTTTACCGCAACCCGTAGGGCCAACAATAGCTATTCTTTGTCCCGCACTTACGGAAAGATTGAAGTCGGTTATAAGCGGCTTATCCTTTGAATACGAAAAGCTGACGTTTTTAAACTCGATATTACCCTTGAATTTCTGCGGCACGTCTGGATTTTCGCTTTCTTCAATTATTGGGGCTTCAATCAACTCAAAAACTCTCTGCGCGCATGCGATTGAGTTCTGAAGCTCGGTTATAACGCCCGATATTTCGTTAAAGGGCTTGGTGTACTGAGTTGAATACGCAAGAAAACTTGAAAGCATACCGACAGTTAATGAAGCGGGTGCGTATATACATATCATTGCTCCCGTCAGCGCGACTATTGCGTATACCGTAGCGTTTACGAAACGCGTGCAAGGATTTGTCAGAGAGGAGAAAAAGATAGCCTTAAGCGACGCTTTGCCAAGCCTTGCGTTTATCTCGTCAAATTTTCTTGATACCTTTTCTTCCTGATTAAAGGCAAGCACGAGCTTGTGTCCGGACAGTGCTTCGTCAATAAGTGAGGTCTGTTCGCTTCTTATCTCCGATTGAAGCTTGAACATAGAATATGTCCGCTTTGCGATAAAGCCTGCCACAAAAAGTGAAAGGGGAGTCAGAAGGACGACGAGAAGCGCAATTATCGGGTTTATTAAAAGCATAAATATAAGCGTACCGACTATTGTCATAATACCGTTGAAAAACTGAGTAAAGCCAAGCAAAAGTCCGTCTGAAAATTGGTCAACGTCCGTTATAACCCGACTTATGATGTCTCCCGTGCTGTTCGAATCAATGTACGACAGGGGGAATTTCTGAATTCTCTCAAACGCTTCCTTGCGTATATTTCTTACGATACCGTAGGTCATACGGTTATTGATGACGTTTATGCACCATTGGAGTATAGCGGTGACGGTAACCGATATGCCTATCTGTACTAAAATTTTTATAATACCGTCGATATCCACGTTGGACACTCCTATGGCAAGGTCAATAGCCTTTCCCACGAGTATGGGAATATAAAGTGAGAGCGCGACAGTAACGGCGGTGAATATAAGCGAAAGGATAAAGTGTATTTTATAAATGCGGAGATATCCAAGTACCTTGAAAAAGGTTTTTACGTTCTGAGTGCTTTTTTTCATTACGCTTCACCTCCTTCGGAAAATTGAGATAGATAGATCTCCTTGTAAATCTCACAGCTCTTCAAAAGGTCATCGTGCTTTCCAAGACCGACGACGTTTCCGTCGTCAAGCACGATTATCGTATCTGCGTGTAATATGGACGAGGTTCTTTGCGAAACTATAAAAATGGTAGGAGAGTAATCGAGGTTTGCTATACGAGCGCGTATTTTTGCTTCCGTTGCATAGTCAAGCGCAGATGCGGAATCGTCAAGTATAAGTATTTGCGGCTTCTTCACCAATGCGCGGGCAACGGTAATACGTTGCTTTTGTCCGCCTGAAAAGTTGTTTCCGTTCTGTGCAACGTCCGTATCGAGTCCGTTTTTCTCCTTGACGAAATCCTTTGCCTCGGCAATATTAAGGGCGCACCAGATCTCTTCGTCAGAAGCTTTCTCGTTGCCCCATTTGAGATTGTCGCGAATGCTTCCCTTGAAAAGCTGCGCCTTTTGCGGTACTATACCCACAATATCGCAAAGCTCCTTTTTTTCGTATGAGCAGGTATTCTTACCGTTTACGTATACGCTACCTTCCATCGGCGCGTAAAATCCAGCAATAAGATTTGCAAGCGTGCTTTTTCCCGAACCCGTTCCGCCGATTACTCCAACGGTCCCACCGCGCCCCACGGAAAAGCTCACTCCGTTTATCGCATAATCTCCCGAAGAGCTGTAACCGAAGGAGACGTTGTCAAATTTTACAAAGCTTTCGTCGTCACAGTGTTCATTGGCATTGGAATTTTTTTGCTCTGGTGTCATAGTTAATACACTCGATACGCGCGATGCGCTTGCCGCCGCCTTGTTAAGCGTTATTATAAGACTTGCGAGCTTTATAAGCTCAACGAGAATTTGCGACATATAGTTATAGAGCGCGACGAGCTCACCCTGGGTTATGTCTCCGTCGCGGACGCTGATAGCCCCGCCCTTGATAAGTAAAATAACGCCCAAATTTATTATTACGTAGGTAAGGGGATTCATAAGTGCTGAAAGGCGTCCCGCAAAGATCTGTATTTTTGTAAGTGCGTCGTTCTTTGCCTCAAACTCCTTGGATTCTTGATTTTCCTTGTTAAAGGCTCTTACTACTCGCGTTCCATTGTAATTGGAGCGAACCTTTCCGAGCACCGAGTCGAGTCTCGACTGGGATTTTTTGAATATGGGGATGCTTACAAGCATTATACCGAATACAACGACCGCAAGAAGCGGAATTGTTATAGCAAATATAAGGGCAAGTCTTACGTTTATTGTAAACGCCATTATCATAGCGCCGAAAACTATAAAGGGAGAACGCATAAAAAGTCGGAGAAACATATTTATTCCCGTTTGAACGGAATTTATGTCTCCCGTCATTCTCGTTATAAGCGTTGACGTTCCAAGCTTGTCCGTATCCGAATAGGAAAAATCCTGCATATGGGCAAAAAGCTCGCTTCGCAACTTGGTGGAAAAACCAACCGCAGCCTTTGCTGAAAAATATTGCGCGCTTACCGCACACACAAGACCGATGATCCCAAGTGCCAGCATAACGCCGCACATCGCGAATACCGTTTTGTTATCGTTTTGAGCAATACCAACGTCAATAATGCGAGTTACCGCCAATGGCACGAGCAATTCAAAAATAGCCTCTAAGCATTTAAAAAGAGGGGCAAGGACCGACTGAAATCGGTAGCCCTTGAAAAATTTAAGTAACGGTTTCAAAGCGAACGCAACCTCCGAGAATAAACACTTTATATCACATACAGATATATTATAATATGAACTTTAAAAAATTTCAACCGTTTTTTCAAAAAAGTATTGCAAAAGTAAATAAAATGTGGTATAATATCACCTGTTACGGAGGCATAGCTCAGTTGGTTAGAGTACATGCTTGACATGCATGGGGTCGTTGATTCGAATTCAACTGTCTCCACCACAAAAGCAGCGCGCTGAAAATTCAGTGTGCTGCTTTACTTTTTCGTCAGGATATATTTCGTCCGATCAACTATCGTTTTGGGTTTTATACCGCCCGTAACTACAAGCAGTAAAAGATATAAAACGCTTGCAAAGGCTACGTGAAGCCAGACGTTATCCGCGTTTATCATAAAACCAGTCAGCTTGGTCGAGGCAATAACACAAGCGAGCGGTCTGCCTACCCACAGTAAGGCGCGGGTTTTAACCTTGCTTTTGGATAAAAGCCGCGTGATGCTTAGGGTTGCGTTCAATATTTCAGTAAAATAGACGGTTACGATGTAGCCGTCTATTCCCATTTTGGGAAGAAGAATTGCTACGAGAATAACGGATATAAATGCATCTGCAATATTAACGCACATTGAATAAACGTGCTCTCCCATACCCTTGAGCATTGCGTCGATAGCAGTATCAAGATACATAACGGGAATGAGCGGCGCTATCATAAGTATGTATTTTCCCGCATCCTGTGACTGTGGGTATACCGTATTCCCGAGCTTCAGGGAAAAGCTCATAATGATCCCCGCGCAGCCTATAGAGAATATCAGGACAGTTTCCATTACGGTTGTAATTATTCCTTTTATGCGCTTATCGTCGTGAGTCTGCACGGACTCGGCTACCTCGGGTATCAAAAGACCTGCAAATGCGGCGCTTACGGCAGAAGGAAACAGCACAAGCGGAAACACCATACCGCCCACCGTTCCGTATGCCGCCAATGACATATCCTTTGAGCTGCCGCTTTTTTCAAGACCTTTGGGGATCAAGATATGTTCAATGGTTACGAGCGCAGAGCGCATATATGCGCTAAGTGCCAAGGGGATAGAGTTGCTTATGATATTTGCGGTGGCTTTTTTCTTTTCGGACGTGTCGCTTTTTTTCTTTGAGCGCGGACGGCTCAGAAAATACAGGAAAAGACTTATAGCGAACGAAGCTATCTCCGCGACCGCTCCGCCGAGAACTACTGCGGTACACGCGCTCTCTACGTCATTTGCCATTACAAGTGAAAGAAACGCAACGCTCGCGTATATTTTTATTCCTTGTCCCAAAATTTGTGTCACAGCATTTTTTACGACCTGACGTATCGCGGAAAAATATCCGTTGAGAACAGAGGAGACAGATATGGGAATAAACGTAAGTGACAGTATCCTTAAAGATGATACCGTTCGGCTATCCTTGAGTATATTTATACCTATCGTGTCCGATAGAAACCAAAGAGCAAGAGTAGCTATAGAGCTAAATAACAGAGAGTAGATTATGCATCTTGAGAGGATACATTTTACCTTGGCTGAATTTTTGTTTTTTCTTGCCTCAGCCTCAGATGACGTATCGCCAATAGCCTGTGCTACAAGTCTCGTCGTTGCAAGATTTATACCTGACGTAGCAAAGGTTATTCCAAAGCCGTATATGGTCGAAACGAGAGAGAACAGTCCCATTGCAACCGCGCCTATTTTATTTGATATGTATACGCTGAAGGCAACGGCGACCGAACGCATAAGCACGGCAACTATAGCCATTAAAGAGCCGTTAATTATAAATCTTCTGAGTCTGTTCAAGCTTGATACCTCTTTTCGGAACGTAAAATATTATATGCTTGTGTGAGAAAATATATGAGGTTTTGCATTATGCCGTGTTTGAATTGTGATTTTTTTAAAATATGTAATTTTTGACGAATAAAAAAGACAAAAAAACAGTTGACAATAATCGAATAATTTGGTATAATATCATTTAATATAACAAAATTTGCTGTTTGGAGACGGCAGGGAGGTTTTATGGATTACAGTTCAAAATTTATTAAGGAAGCCCTTACTTTCGACGACGTACTTTTGGTACCCGCAAAAAGTGACGTTCTTCCGGCAGACGTTTCTCTTAAAACGAGACTTACCAACAAGATAACGCTTAACATTCCGTTGCTTAGCGCGGCTATGGATACGGTAACCGAGGCAAATCTTGCAATCGCTATTGCCCGTGAAGGCGGTGCAGGTACTATTCATAAGAATATGTCCATTGAGACTCAGGCTGATAATGTTGACAGAGTTAAGAGAAGCGAGAACGGTGTTATCACCAATCCTATATTCCTCGGTGCTGACAACTACGTGTATGAGGCTGAACAGCTTATGCACAAGTTCAAGATCTCGGGTGTTCCGATATGTGACGAGAATAAGAGAGTGATCGGTATCATAACCAACCGTGATATGCGCTTTATGGTTGATTTTAACGTGCGTATAGCTGACGTTATGACAAAGGAAAACCTCGTGCTTGCTCCCGAAGGAACAACTCTTGCAGATGCTCAGGAGATACTCCGTAAGCATAAGATAGAAAAGCTTCCTCTCGTTGACGAAAATAACGTTCTTAAGGGACTTATAACGATCAAGGATATTGAAAAGGCAACCAAATACCCTAACTCCGCAAAGGATGCAAGGGGCAGACTTATCTGCGGCGCAGCTATCGGTGTTACCAAGGACGCACTCGACAGAGCAGGCGCGCTTCTCGACGCGGGCGCGGACTATCTTGTCCTTGACTCCGCGCACGGACATTCTCAGGGTATTATGAAGAAGGTCTACGAGATCAAAAACGCATTCCCCGAGTGTCAGCTTATTGCGGGTAACATAGCAACGGGTGAGGCAGCGTACGACCTCATAAGCGCTGGAGCAGACGCAATAAAGGTAGGTATCGGTCCCGGTTCTATCTGTACGACGCGCGTAGTTGCGGGTATAGGCGTTCCTCAGATAACGGCTATCTGTGATGCGGCAGAGGTTGCGGACAAGTATAATATTCCCGTTATTGCAGACGGTGGTTTGAAGTACAGTGGAGATCTCGTTAAGGCTTTGGCTGCGGGCGCATCCTCAGTTATGATAGGCTCTCTGTTCGCAGGATGCGAGGAAAGCCCCGGAAGCGAGGAGCTTTATCAGGGCAGACGCTTTAAGGTATACCGTGGAATGGGCTCTATCGCGGCTATGGAAAGCGGCTCTAAGGATAGATACTTCCAGGAGAACAACAAGAAGCTTGTTCCCGAGGGAGTCGAAGGACGTGTTCCTTTCAAGGGCGCTCTTGCCGACACTGTATATCAGCTTATGGGCGGTCTCCGTTCGGGTATGGGTTATTGCGGCGCTCCCGATATTGAAACTCTCAGAATGAACGCAAAGTTTGTTCGTATCACGGGTGCGGGACTTCGCGAGTCACATCCTCACGATATAAATATCACCAAGGAAGCTCCCAACTACTCATCGATGGGTTAATTAATAATTATGCAAAAAGCATTGCGGTTTGACATCAAGTCGCAATGCTTTTTGCGTTTTTTATATTAATTCGTTATTTTCTATGTACAAATTTAAGATTTTATGATATAATGTAATAAATATAAGCATTTTTATGCCGATTTGGAGAGAACAATGGAAAATAAGAAAAATCAGGGTGCAAAAAAACGTAACGGCAACAATCAAAGAAGGTTCGATAATAACCAAAGAAGAGAAGAGCTTCAAGAGGTAAACGAGGGACTTGTAATTGGAAGAAACGCCGTAAGAGAGCTTTTGAAAACGGGACGGGCTATTGATAAAATATTCGTGCAAAGGGGAGAGCGAGAAGGCTCTATCGTGGTTTTGGTTGCCGAGGCTATCGAGAGACATATCCCTGTTGTGGAGGTTGAAAAGGCAAAGCTCGATAAGATGACGTCATTTGCGACGCATCAGGGAATCGTTGCTATGGCGGCTGAAAAGGAATACTGTTCCGTAGATGATATACTCGCTATTGCGGAAGAAAGAGGAGAAAGACCGTTTATCGTAATTGCAGACGGAATTACAGATCCTCATAATCTTGGCGCTTTGATAAGATGCGCAGAGGGCGTTGGTGCGCATGGACTTATTATTCCCAAGCGCAGAGCAGTTGGACTTACTCCCGTCGTTACGCGTTCTTCCTGTGGCGCTATCGAGCATCTGGCAATAGCAAAAGTCACAAATCTTGCTTCCGTCGTTGACACGCTAAGACAAAAGGGAATATGGATATTTGCCGCAGAAGCAGGGGGAGACGCTTACTACGATACTGATTTCAAATGCCCTTGTGCTATAGTCCTTGGAAGCGAGGGCGAGGGTGTATCAAGACTTCTCAAGGAAAAATCCGATTATATAACGTCTATCCCAATGTACGGGCATGTAAATTCATTTAACGTATCCACCGCCGCGGCGGTCATTCTTGCAGAGGTCGCAAGACAGCACAGACTATCTTAAACATAAGGAGACTGTATGAATAAAGAACAAAACATTGACGACATACTGAAGCTGCTGAGGGATTCGGTTACAGTTGAGGAAACCGACGGGCAAGAGACTCCCGTTTCCACTCCCGAGATTCGTATGTCGCAAGAGGAGCTTGAAAAACATTTAAAAAATCAGTATCTTGACAGCGAGGACTCCGCTCAATCCACTTACGTGCCTCAGAGAGAATACGTTATTGACAGTGATTTTCTGAATGAGCTTGAAAATCCTGTTGAGGCTGCGTCCGAGGAAGAAGCCGTAGAGGAAGTAGCTGTAGAGGAAGCAGAGGAGACTGTTGAGATCGTTGATGAGGTCGCAGAGGCAACTGTTGAGCTTTTCGAGGAGGATAGCGAGCCTGATACCGTTCAGGAGGAGGAAGCCTTTGTGTTTGAAGATAACGGTGATGTTGATGTCGATGAATATTTAAGCTTTAACAACGAGCAGATAGATCAGATAATTCTTGAGGATATCGGCGAAGATGAGTCAAGCGAAATGGAGAGGATAATCGCTGAGCTTCAGGCAGCAAATGAAGTCGAAGAAGAAAGTGCCGATGAGCTCGGTCATGAAACCGAAGACGAAGCGTATGACGATATAGTATTCGCAGACGAACAGACGGATGACAGCGATCTGCTTGAGATCGAGGAAAAGCTGAACGAGGTTGAAGAAAAAGAGGCAGAAGAGGATGTGATACCTCACCACGAAACCTTCCTTGCGTCAATGAGAAAAACGGGAGTTGATTTTACCACCGACGAGATGTACAAGTCAACGCTTGAAAAGACCGATGTGGGTGAAGAGGTATTCGAGGATGAGGGAGACGCTTCCATCGAAATATCGGAAGATTATACCGACTCCGAAGAGCTGGATATGTCTACCATCAATCTGATGATGCAGTTCTGCGAAAAGGAAGAGCTTGAAGAAACTATCGGAAACGAAAAGGTTGAAGAGTTTTTGATATTTGAGCAGACGGAGGACGTCGGACAAAATACCCGTGATAAAATCCTTGACGGACGCGAATACGCCTCGGATGAGCAGACGCAGACGGTAATTGACTCTTACAAAAAGAAAAAAATGAGCCTTATGTGGTCTATGATAGGCTGTTGTGCGATTGCGTTTATCGCTTTTATATACGAGCTTTTGCCTGTATTCGGCGCAAGTCTCTCAGGCGCGCTTGATTATCACCAATATCCTGCCATTTACGCTCTTGTTGGCTTGCAATTCGTCGTGTTTGCTGCGGCGATATGCTATAGCAGATTGTGGCACGGACTTAAGAGAGCGTTGTCTCTCACTCCGAATACTCACTCAATAATAGCTATCGTGTTGGCACTTACTGCAGTATACGATCTGATAATCGTTATAGTACTTGCCTTTTCGGGTGATGAGCTTCCGCCTATGTATAACGGAATTGCGGTTATAATTACCGCTGTTACCGCCATTGCTGATTATCTTGACGTTTTTGCTGAGGAACGCTCTTTTAAAACTTATTCTTCCAAAGCAGACAAGTATACGCTTTTCCGCGAGACGCCCAAAACGGGTATAGGCGGCAAAATGTACGG
>JAZOON010000074.1:0-14912 GCA_045655045.1 Eubacteriales bacterium
AAGGTAGCGCCAAAAAACTTATTGACAGGGTAAAATATAAAGGTTAGCCTGAAAAGTCACGCGCAAATGTATTGTAAAAAGCAACACATTTTTATGAAACAAATTTCCGTAAGTATCTGAATATGATTGGTATAATCCGAAAATACGATTATAAAAAACAACATAAAAAGAGCGAACGCAATATTTGCGTTCGCTCGCGTTTTTTAATTTGCTTGGGTTATTTCAACGGGCTTTGCGTCGGGAACTGCGTTAACGTAAACAAATGAGGAATTGTTATCTTTGTTTACGTCAATTATCTCGCTTCCAACCTTGACCTTGCTCCAACCGTCAGGCACTGTTACCTTTACCGTCAGGGGTATATTATAAATCGCGTCGTTTTCCTTATCGGTGAGGCTGACCGTTATCTTTCCGTTTCCGTATTTTGCGTCAACGCTCGCGGTGGACCATTCCGAGAAGTACAGGAGTGCATCCGTATAAGGAGCTACCCACACGTCCTTGCCGAGCGAATTTGTATATGAGAAAAGCTGATCCGCCTGTGATTGCAAGATATAGTGATAAACGGAGTCGGGGTTTTTCGTCATCTTGTGAATGCAGAAGCATGCCCAACCTCCCATATTCATTGCTTCGTCGATGTAGTTGGTCCAATTCTCAATGCCGTTGCCCGAGTTTTTGTCGAGTATCATAAAGGCGTTTATGTTCATTCTGTTCTCAAGAGACGCGAGTGTCAGGCGGGTATTAACGTACTTATCGTATCCTTCCGTTGCCTGGAACGTTCCGCGAGAGCCTATTATTTCTCCCGACTCTATCATTCCGCTTAAAATTTCGGTGAAATATTTTTTGTACGTAACGACGTTCTGACCGTTGTGCGTCTTGTCTATCGTTTTGATTCCGATTCCCGGTTCTACAAACGCGATACCTCTCTGTGTGGGGAAGAGGTCCTTTATTATCTGTTTGGACGCCAAAATTTCCTTGGTAGTGCTTCCCTTGGGCATTTCTGCCGTATGATATGTATTGTCGTTTTTGAAATAACCGAACACTCCGCCGTCGTCGTTAGTGCCCCAGAACGCGTGCGTGTGGGAGTGAGACACTATTTCCGTTCTTCCCAGATCAAGGATCGCCTCGAGCCAATCTACCGTACCTGAGTTTACAGTATACTCGTATTTTCCGTTCGCGTTCTTTACGTATTCAAGCTTTCCGTCGCTGCCCGTTCGGGTTTTGAGAGTTGCTATGTCGTCGGTAACCACGGCAAAGCTGAAGGAAAGGTTCTCGTATTTTTCAAGCATATCCCACGCAAAATCGTACGCATCGGTGTAATAGTCATCTATTACGTATGTAACTACTCCCTTTGCGCCGTCCTTATTTACGATCTTTGCATTTGGAGAAAACGAAATATCGTTTATCGTACCCTCCGTTTCTTCTGTCTGTACTGTGTTCTCTCCCACGTTTTCCTCCTTTGGCGCGCAGTTGCAGGAGATCAGACTCAAGCAGGCGCAAGCCGCGAGCAGCAGTGCTATTTTTTTCATTCTTATACATTCCTTTGGTTTGGATTTGTATATAAATTATAACACACGAAAATTCGTAATGCAAACGTATATTACACAAAAAAGTACGTTTTTTGAATGTTACGGGTGTTTGAGAGAAAAATCATATATCAAAAAACGTACCTTTTTGTGTTTTTTTCGTTTGACATATTTTAACGGTATATGGTATAATTAAGAAAAATACTCTTGGAGGATTATTTTATGAAACGTATTATTTCCTTACTATTGGTGTTCATACTCGTTTTGGGAGTATTGCCAGGCTGTAAAAGAAACGAGAACGACACGGAGGAAGAGGCTGCCTTGGTAACGTACGAGGCGGATTTCGCCGTTAAGGGCTCTGCGGCTAAGAAGCTTATCGCGGCACTCGAAGCGGTGGGAATAACGTATACAGACGGCGAATATGAAAAGACTATATACGTCGGAACCGACGAGAATGAGCTTACGCTTGAGGCTATGGATATGGTTGCCTCGCGTGAGAATAACTACAACGACTATTCCATAGTTTGCAACGGCGTGGACGTTGCCGTTTACGCTCCGTCTACCTACGCTCTTGACAATGCTATAGCGTATTTTATCTCACAGTATGTTAGTGAGGGAGTTATTACGCTTGAGTCGGATCTTGCGTATCTTGAGCAGCCCGAGACATCGGAGTTTACCGTGGCAGGCAAAACCCTGTCAGGAATGCGCGTCGTTGCGGGAGATGCGAAATACCGCGCTATAGCGAAAAATCTTGCAAAGGCACTCTGTATATCAACGGGCTACTATATTGTGGATTCCGCTGTTGCGGGCGATAACGATCTTACTGTTATGGCAAAGAATGCTTCAAACGAGGAAGGATTTTCGGAGAATTACACGGTTTCCGTGAAAAATTCGAAGATGAGTATAACCGCGCCTACTCGCGCATCGCTGTCCTACGCGGTTCAGCACTTTGCTAACTCTTTTGCGGATAACGTTGATTTTGCCGAAGGCACGAATGAAGAAAAGAGGTTTACTATGCGTCACGTAGATGCTACTGATAAAGAATTGTTTAAATACTGCGGTATGTGGGAAGCGAACGATGCTGAAAACCCCACTTCTATGGTGTCATATTGGAACGTCGCGTATGTTGAGATATGCTTTACGGGTAATGCTATCACTCCCGAGTTTTCAAGAGAGACGACCTTTAAGATAAAAATGGATGACGACCTTTTATACTCCGAGTATTATACTGCAAACGGAAAGGTCACGTTCTTTGCTGACGGAGACGGAGTACATACGTTGCGTATTTACACTGACAAGCGCAGTAATCACCTGAACTTTGCGGGTGTATCCGTCGAGGAGAACACAACTCTTTCCCGCGCGGCTGACAAGGCGCACTACATTCAGTTTGTAGGCGACTCTATATCCGACACGACCAAGAGCTTTTCACACCGTGTGGGTGATATTCTCGGTTGGGATCATTCGGTAACTGCTATAAGCGGCATCGCGCTTGAGGACGACTACGGAAGCTGGAAATACAATCACGGCTACGACAGAAGCAAGGGCGATTACGTCAAGGACTCTATGGCGGAGATGATGCTTGAAAACTTCGATATTACCTCGGTCGGTATGGAAACGGCGTTCTTCAAGCTTGGAGTTCCCGAAAACTCGATGCTTGGCGCGGAGCGCGAAAATTACGGAAATAATTACTATACCCCGTCGCTTGATTGCAGCTTTACAAGCGGAAATACTCCCGATATTGTATTCATTTTCTTGGGAACTAACGATGAATTGAACAGCAGCGATGCATCGGAGCGCTTTACAAAGTCGTATCTTAATTTTGTCGGAAAAATACTTAAGCTTTACGGCGAGGACACGCAGATAATTGCTATGAACGCAGTAAGCGTATTCAGCTCACCAAGTACTGCAGAGGCATACTGCGGATGTATAAGAGACGCGGCAGATGAGCTCGCGAAGAAATATCCCGATAACTTTACCTTTATTGATCGCGACGTTATAGAAACATGGGGAGTTGAGATAAAGTCTGCAGAGGTAGAGTCCCACCGCACACATCCTACCGACAAGGGCTACGATACCTTGACGACGGAAATATCGGCGTACCTCAGAAAGCTTTTTGGATAATTGAAATTTGATGTAGGAGAGAAAACTATGAAAGTATGCGTAATTCAGCCTTACTATTCCTTTGATCACAAGGATACGCAGGCTTGCTATGACCAAATGGTCAGGATGCTTGACGAATGCGACGAGAGTATAGACCTTATCGTCCTTCCCGAATACTGTGACGTTCCCGCGCAGCAGCAGAACGGAGTGAATGGATATTACGACGCGTTTATACGTTATAACGCGGATATCAAGGCGCGCGCTAAGGCTGCGGCAAAGCGTTGCAACGCGATAGTTTTCGTCAACGCGGCAGAGAAGACCGATAACGGTTGGCGAAATACCACTCACGCCATTGACAGAGAGGGAAATGTCGTCGGGCAGTATTTTAAGGCTCATCCGGCTCCGTCTGAGGTCAGGGCGGCTGAGCTTGGAGCTGAGCGTGGGATCGACGTTGGCTATAGCTATGAATTTCAAGAGCCGTGCGTTGTCGAGATAGAGGGCATTCGCTTTGGATTTATGACGTGCTACGATTTCTATTTCTATGAGAATTTTGCCCCGCTTGCCCGTAAGAACGTTGACGTTATAATCGGATGCTCGCATCAGAGAACGGATACGCACGAGGCACTTTCCATTATAAACCGTTTCCTGTGCTATAATACCAACGCGTATCTTATACGTTCATCAGTCTCTCTTGGAGAGGACTCCGACGTGTGTGGATGCAGCTGTGTAATTGCTCCCGACGGAACAGAGCTAGTAAATCTCAAGAGTAAGATAGCCAAAGCTACTTGTGATATTGACTTAAGCAAAAAATATTACAAGGCGGCGGGATACGAAGGAGCTATGAAATCTCATTACGAATACATCGAGGAGGGACGCCGTCCCTGGATGTACCGTAACGGAGCAGCGATCGTTCCTTTTGACGATTTTATGAAATATCCGAGAATATGCGCACATCGCGGATTTAATACGATAGCGCCTGAGAACAGTATGCCTGCGTTTGGCGCGGCTGTTGCGCTTGGAGCGCAGGAAATAGAGTTTGATCTTTGGTTGACGAAGGACAACGTACTCGTGAGCTGCCACGACCGTTCTCTTGAAAGAGTGAGCGACGGTGTCGGTAAGATCGACGAGCTTACTTACGAGGAGCTGCTGAAATTTGATTTCGGATCAAAGCGCGGAAGCAAATTCGCGGGACTCAGGATACCTACCTTTGAGGATATACTGCAAAGATTTTCAGGTCTTGCGATAATGAATATTCACGTGAAGATATGGGATATCAAGTCCCAAAACGATATGCTTGAGGAGATAGTTGCTCTTATCAGAAAATATGACTGTCAGAAGCACTGCTATTTTATGACGTCTAACGACGAGATACTGTCAAGGATTCGCACGTATGCGCCCGACATTAACGTTTGCGTCGGTTGGGACGGAAATAAAGAGCCGCTTTCTATGGTTGAGCGCGCTATTAAGATCGGCGCGCAAAAGGTACAGCTTTTCAAGCCTTATTTCAACGAGGAGACAGTTAAGTTTGCCCATGCGAACGGCATAAGGTGTAACGTTTTCTGGAGCGATGATCCCGAGGAGGCAAGAAAATACAGAGAAATGGGAATTGATACCATACTTACTAACGATTATCTTGCTATAAAGAACGCGCTTGGAGAATAGTTCAAAGATTATAAGAGGAGTGTAATATCGCATTATGTATAGATTGCTTAGAATACTTGAGGATTGTGAAAACGGAATAGATCTTAACCATTACGAGCAAACGGAAGCCAAGCTAAAAAAATGCCTACGCTTTGAGGAGACAGACGGTCTATGTATGAAGGTTACGTATCCACAGGCTAAGTACAGTCCGTTTTCTATGGAGGAAATACACACCGACATTTGGAAAATGATGTACAACGAGCTTGCCGCCTTTGCGGGACGCATAGAGCTTAAGGATATTAATCTTCCAATGATAAGGGCGAATTACGGCGTTGGCGTCATTCCGTCTTTGTTCGGTCTTAATTGCCGTATCGTAGGCAATAATATGCCTTGGGTAGATCACGTAGGGCAAGACGAGGTGAAAAAGATACTCAAAAAGGGAATTCCCGACCATAAAAACGGTTACGGCGCACGAATCATAGAAACCTACGAGTTTTACAGAGAGATGCTCTCAAAATATCCAAAATGCAATAGGGTGATACGCCTGTATTGTCCCGACCATCAAGGACCATTCGACATAGCACATCTTATATACGGTCCTGATATGTACGCGGATCTTTACGACGAGCCTGAGCTGATACACGAGCTTATGGAGCTTGTTACTGAGACGTATATTGACACTGTGAAGCATATCAAGCCGCTTTTGAATGATGAAGAGGACGGATTCTGCTACCAGTGGGGCAATATGTTCCCGGGTAATATTCTTATAAGAAACGACTCGGCTGTAAATCTTTCTCCGAGTATGTATCTTGAGTTCGTCAAGCCGTACGACGACAAAATAATGCAGGCGCTCGGAGACGCGTCGATGCACTATTGCGGACGCGCGGATCAGTGGATACACGAGATGGCTAAATCGGAGCGTATCGTGGGATACAATTTCGGTCACGTTCCCAACATAAAGTACGGTATGGAATTTCTTGATTTTGTTAAGCCGTCTCTGACGGATAAGGGCAAGCCTATCGTATCTTACTTTGTTGAACCCGGTGAGATAGAGGAGATGGACTTTAAGAAATACCGAACGGGCATCACTTACGACACCACCGCTAAGGACGTAGAAGATGCCAAGCGTATTTTGGAATTTTGCAATTCAACGTGTATATAAATCAAAGCCTAAAAACGTATTGTAGGAGAAATTATTATGACATTGTTTGAAATCGACTTTTTACAAAAATTAGGAACGTTGCTCAGGGAAGCCTTTAAATTCAGAAAATATAAGGCAATGCATCCCGCGTTGGCAGTATTTACGGGTATTTTTATGATACCGTTGGTGCTTTTAACCTTTATTTTAACATTGATTCTTGCGCCTTTGGAGTTTTTCTTTTCCATTCTGACGTCTCCCGTAAAATACCTTCACGCGGTCGTTCACGACGAAGGTAAGACCGTTATGCACGCAACGCAGTTTATAATCTACTTTATCTCATGGCCGCTCGTATTTATGATGTATGCGACGATGTCCTTCCTGCTTATCCTTATTATCCCGATTTACGCGTTGCTTTCAATCGTAACTTACATATGGACTCTGGGTGGATTTAAATTCCATTTGCATATGACAAAATACGATGACATATCCATAGAGGTAAAAGGAAGATACCTTTGGTTGCCGATTGCTTTTATAATAGTAAGCAGCTTTATTGCAGTAATTATTCCGTCGGTTCACGGGGCTATTCATTTTGTTGACCTATACGCAAATTACATAGAGGACACGTTCGTTGAATCCTTTGTTAGTTCTATATACCCGATGTATCTGGGAATACAGACCTTGTTTGCTACGGTTTACTCTATTATCGGCTTCTCCCGTATGCCTAAGGTCAAGGAAAAAAACGTCAAATTCTGATTTCTTGTTGATTACGAGACGTATTTATATCATCAATAGAGCATTAAAATAAAAAATTGGCAGTTTAAAACCGATCCAAAAGGGAGAAAAAGGAGCGAAAGAGCAGGGAAGTGCCAAGAAAAAAGCCTAACGCAAAAGCGTTAGGCTTTTTTGGGTGAAATAAATCCCTTTCGGGATTTATAAAATGCACTTTGTGCGTGAAATTCGCCTTGCGGCGAGTGAAATGCCTGCGGGCATTGGGGGATTTATTTCACGTTTTGCATAGCAAAACATTTCACTTCCCAATATTTCCGTCTGTTTCAACCGTTCCGTTTGATACATCAACAAAAAAGAGTGGCGAGATTTTTCTCGACACCCAAGAGTATTAATCGTTATTCTGTTTCTTCCTCAAAATATAAATAATTAGTTTATTTTTAATACTTTAAGGTTGTCGATAGTAAGAACGGACTCCTGTGCCCAAAGAGAAACGTAGCTATTTGCCGTTACGTCAAATTTATCTCCTTCAAGTGAGCGGGTGCTAATATAAGTTTCGTTTAAGAAAATATGTATATTGCAGCCGTTTTGTACGGAGCTGTCAACTACGATAGAAATCTTGAATGTGGCGGACGTTGCACCTTGGGGGATCGTATATATTGGCGCTCCGTATGCAGAGGCTATGGTACACGCATTGTTATCTACGTATCCTGTTCTTGCGTAGAACCGTTTTGTTCCGTTGTTAAGATTGGATATTTCATCCTTTGCATCGCCGTCTATCTTGAACTGTATTACTGCGGCGCCTGTGCGCTTAGTATACGTGGTATCTGCACTCGCGTCCACGCTTCCGTTAAGCATAATTGAAATTGTATTGTGCTTTTTTATATCAATATCCATTTCTATCATGTATTTATCGGGAGCGTTAGCAAATACGCTTCTATCCACTATCTGCAAAAAGGGATTTAACGCGGGACCGTTAGGGCTTCCCCAGCCAACGTTTGGAATGTTAAGAACTCCGCCGTCCAACGTCCAATTCATTTCTCCGCCGTATATCTTTTTCACGTGTCCGTCAGCGGAGCTGAAATCCTGTGAATAGAGGGAAGAGATCGACTGAGGATATTTTGTGGGATCGTTGCCCGTTATAATGTCCTTAAGTAGGCTTGTGTAGCTTACGTTTTCCGCCTCGTTGGGGTGACCGCCGTACTCACCCTTGCAGGTGGTCGCCTTGAAGTAGTAATAATTTTTATCCTCACCGCCAAGCTCCGTTACGAGGGCGGAGATCTTTTCTGCGTAGAGTGTCTTTATCATGCCGCAAACGAGGATTATCTTGGCTTCGTCGCCATTCTTCGCGCGGACGTATTCTACGAGTTCCTTGTATTCCTCAATAAAGACATCCTCCGGAATGGGCTGATTGCGCCAAGCGTCGTTGGTGTCCGCGTTTATAACGATTATGTCAGCCTTGCGCTCAAAGCCGTATTCGGTAGCGCTTGAACGCTTGATGCTCGCGTATTTGTAGGCGTTGTCTATCTGAGGATTTCCCGTCGCGATGCCCTGACCCGAAACGCCGAGTATGGAGTAATCCGCGTTCAGCGCGCTCGCGAGGAGGTAGGGATATGCGAGAGTCGCGTCCTGAGAGGTGTACTTGCCGTCGTGTGTTCCGACAAGACCCCAACCACAGCTTATGCTGTCGCCTACAAACTCAATGAAGAGATCCTTGTCGGCGGGAGCGGTGTCGTTTACAGTTCCCGTGAGGTACACGGATACAAGCTCCGCAAGAGCAAGCTGATAGCCCGTAGCCTTTACTATGCGAATGGTATGCTCACCCTCGGTAAGACCTTTAAGGGTTATCTTTGAGCCGCTTACCTCGTAGTAGGGAGAAGTACCGTTGAGATATTCCTCACCGTCAACGTAGGCGCGGAAATAACAGCCTTGCGTTTCTTGGTATTTCGTAGCGTTTACGTTTATGTTAAAGGTCACGTCACCCTTGCAGTTAGCGACGAACTCAATTCCCGCCGCGCTCCAGTCGCAGGTCACGTAATCGGCAGTAGCCACCATGCGGGGGTCGAGCTTTTTGAACCAAGATGCGGTGTTGTTGATAGGAAATTTAGTACCCGTTACGGACGATTCGTCAAAGGGGGTGTCTGCGTCCTCGCCGTCACCGTTGCCTTTGGGGGAGTCTTTTTGAGCTTCCGTTTCGGTGGCTTCGGAGTCTACTTGCTCGTCAACCTCATTAGCGCAGCTCGTGAGAACAGATATGAGCATAAGAGCGGCTAAAAATAATGAAAAGAATTTTTTCATAGCTTTTCCTTTCTGATTGTATCAAAACAGGGGCTTGAGACTCAGGCTCAAGCCCCATTAAAATCAATTACTTTCCAACTTTTTCGTAATGACCTACAGTTATGTTTGAAATACCAACGTCCAAATTGGTTTTTTCTGTCCAGAACTCAATAGCGCTGTTTGCTTTTACGTCGTAATTGTTATCCAATGCAAACGACGCGGCATATACGTCATTTATCAAAATTGTAAACAAGCATCCGTTGTCGGGAGTGCTGTCAATTATTATCGTAAACTTAAAGTTTGTGTAGTCAATATCCCAGCCTGCAGATTTCAAGATGTCTACGTCCACAATATTAGTACTTTCCTGTCCACCTGAGCTATTGTACTTTCTCACAAAGAAACCTACGCCTGTGCTGTTCGACCAATCAAACTTTACTGCAACGGCATATTTGTGGAAAGCGGCAGCGGTGGTAGCGTTTCCGTCGTTATTGAAGACGAACAGTGTGTTACCTCCGGATACGGTGGTAAGATCAAGCTGCATACTGACCGCATAGCAATCGCTGAAAGTTGCTCCCTTCGCTATTACGGTGGAGTGAGATTTCCAGCCACCTCCGGTGGATGTCAACTCACCTCCGCCTATGCTCAAAGAGGGATGATTGTATTCCGGTGTTTTTGCTATACCGTAATCGCTCAAATTGTAATTGTTTGTATGTACTGTATCTGTTGCCGACGGAGCAACTGTAGTAGATACGTCGGTGAAGGAGCTTACCTTAAGGTTATCGATAGTACCGTCAACTTGCTGCGCCCACGCGGATATATAGCCGTTAGCAACGGAATCATAGTCATTGCTAAGCTCATAACTATCAATGTATGTACCGTCTACGTAGAGGTAGACCTTACAACCGTTGCTATCGGTGCTGTCTACCGCAATTGTAAGCTTGAAACTTACGCTCGTAGCACCTGTGGCAATATCCTTTGCCAGGACATTTTTCTTTTGCTGGGGCGAGGTCGTGACTCCTCCTGCACTGAAATAAAGGTCTTTCGTACCGTCGATAGGGGTAGCAGTATTATTGTTTGTGTAATTGGAAGCTTTTGTTCCCAATCTGAAAACAACAAATACGGTGCCGTTATCAGCGTATGGATCGGCAGAGTCGGAATTCATAAATATACCAAATACACCGATTTTATTAAGCGTAACATCCATCTCTACCATGTACTTGTCAAGCTTATTATTAAGCGCGGCACCGGGAACTATTTGCCAAAATGCATTTCCCCAGCCTTGAGGAGTCATTGTAAGGGCATCCTTGGAGATTGATGGCGTATAAGTTCCGCCCTTGAGAGCTTTTGTACCTATGTCAAAATCCTCGTTATATACCTCTGTATACTGTCTCATCTCGCCGTTGGAGAATTTCTCCGTGGTAGTGCTTGAATATACGTACTCGGTTCCGCTCTTTACGTAAGCAGTTACCTCAAAGGTGACGTCCGTACCTGTGGGGATTTCAGAAATTACCGCTGCGAAAATTCCGCATGCGTTCTCGTCGCCCTCCGCAAGCGTTTCAAGTGTTACCTCTGAACCTGCTGCTTTGACAGTGGTATATACAGTACGGCTTTCCATATTATCGTCGCCATCGATCTTTGAATAGTTTTCGGTCTGAAGCTTTCCGGTGTTATCGATATAATTTACCTTTACATTGAAGCCTACTGCATCACCCGCTTCACTCTGAAGCGTCGCAAGAAAACGAACGGCGGTTCCGTCTTCGCTTGCCTGTATTCCTCGAATTATGGGCTTTACGGGTGTTGCCGTCTCATCGCCCGTTTCGCTCGCCGATACGGCTATAACGGCGGAAAATGCCATTATAAGCGTCAGCAACAAAGCAATTATCTTTTTCATTGTTAGCTCATCCTCCATTTTAATTCAGTGAAAATTTTATAGTAGTGGGACAATGGTCGCTTACCGATAAAAGCTCCTCTTTCACTGTGATCTGATAAGAGCTTACCGCCAGAACGGTATCGGTATAAATGTGATCAATAGCGTGAGTTTTGTAACTGCCTGTAGGCATTACGTCAGTCTCGTCGGACGTACCCTTTCCCGAGCTTGGGTGACAACTGTGGCTATCGTCCTTTTTCAGTGCCATATCGTACGTGTCAAGAAAGCCTCGCTCAAGCATGAGCTTTCCCGCACCCCAATGCGTTGCGGAATTGAAGTCTCCGCAGACGAGCAGTGGAGAGCCGTATTTTTTCTTTACCGAGCTCAGCTTTTCCGTAACGAACTCGACTTCTTCTGCCTGACACCACGAGCGCATGCTGTAATGTGTGTTAGCCACGGTAAAACGGTTGCCGTCGGCATTCTCAAGTACTGCGTAAGAAAGAGTGCGGAAATGGGAAAATTCATATCCTGCACGTCCCTCGTCACTCTCGGGCGGGTATTTGTACGCGGATACGTTACACGCATGTGGCGGATACGTTTCGCGGTTTGCGTTGCCTGTTGAAACAGGATCAAAGCCGTTGGCTACAAAATCAAAGCCACCGCTTTCGATCACCTTGAATTTTGCTTTTTTGTAAAATATGGGGTTCCAGCTTTTTGCGGGTGTTTCGTCCTTTGTGTCTGCTTCGGCGTATTCTTTCTGCAATTGTGCCAAAAGCTCGGTGTCATGACGGTAATAATAGTCAAATTCCTGCAAACAGAGAATGTCGGGAAGCTCGCCGAGGATAAATTCCGCGGCTTTTTTTGAGCGTTCTAACATTGTTTTGTAAACAGGGAAATTTGGCTTCCAACCGTTGAGGACGTTAAAGGACATAAGCTTTAAGAAATTGCTCATACCTTATGCAATTCCGCTGCCGTCATCAGGTTTTTTCCATGGCGTAGGTGTTACTTCATGTACCGAAGTCGTATTTATCGACATCGTAATAACGTCAGATAAAGAAATATTATCCATTTCGACGCTCGGCGTTTTATAAATTAATTTCCTCATATCGGTCTTTCCTTTCTTAAGAATTTGGTTTGGTAGTGAACTGCACTACCGTGGGGCAATGGTCGCTCGCCTCGAGTATATCGCTGTCGTACAGAACGAGATAGGTCTGTACGTCAAGGTCATTAAGTGTGAGAACGTGGTCTATTGCGTTCTTCATATATCCCGCGACGGGAAGATTTCCGCTCGTATGAGTGGTGTGGTAGTTGTTTCTGTGGTGCGCGACGTCGTAAGTATCCTTAAAGCCGTGCTCACCTATGAGCTTTGATACTCCGCCGAGCGCGTTTTCTCTGTTTGAGTTCAAGTCGCCCGCAAGGAGCGTTACACAGCCGTCGTATTTTGCGGCTATTTCCTTGAGCTTTCCTGAGATCTTTTCTACCTCTCCCGCCTGAACCTCGTTTGCGTTATCAACGCTGAGGTGAGTATTTCCGACGAGGAATATCTCCTCTGTGGTCTTATCCTCAAATACTGCCCAGACAAGACTGCGGAAGCGTGATTTTCCGTCGGAGAAAATGCCGTTATAGTTTGACTCGTAGGAGCTTGTTACGCTTGGGAGATATATCCAACCCGTCTCCAAAACGGCATATTTGTCTATATCGTAGAAGATTGGGTTCCATATCTCATTTTTGTCAACTCCGCTGATATCCACCTCGGCATAATCGGCAGCCAGCCTATCTATAAGACCGTCGGCGGAATTTCTGTAGCCTATGTCAAATTCCTGCAAGCATACGAAATCGGGAGCGTAGCCCTGTATCATACGGACCGTCATATCGTCTCTTACTCCCGCGTTCGAGCCGTGCCATACGTTGAGCACATTGTAGGATATGATCTTTCTTCCGTCGGAAATGGAAAACTCGTTTGCGAGTGTATCGAGATCAAGACTTCCGTTTCTCTTGACGTCGCCAAAGCTCTTTTCTATGTGAAGTCTGAGCAGCTCCTTGTCAAGATTGCCTGAATAAGAGATCTTCAGCTTTTCGCCGTCCTTTGCTACCTTGTAGCCGTCAGCGTCGGTGGATGTCTCTATTGATATGGAGCGCGCCGCAGAGCTGTTCTCCTCTATTGGAAGAATAGCTCCGTTGGCCGTGCGTACCGTATCGCGAAGGTACGTGGCAAGTTCCTTGTTATCGCCCGTATAGGATATAACGTAATCCGAGATATCCGTATTACCGACGGTCATTGTCTCAATGTGATAAGAGGAGTGGTGACTTATATCGAGCGCGTCCTTCTTTAGGTAAACGTCGCCGTCGATGACCTCAAGATTGTCCTTTATGCGCTCTGTTGAAATGTAGAGCGCGCTTTCGGTGTAAGCCGCGATAGACACGTTTCCGTCATTCTCTTTGATCTTCCAATCGTTAAAACGGAGCTTATCGAAGCTCTCCTCAAGCACTCCCTTTACGTTGCCCACGGCGATCACCTTGGTGTCAGTGGGGAGAGTTTTGCCGCTGAGCTTTTTGAAGTTCGCCTTTGGCATAAGCTCGTTGAGCTTGGAAGCAATGGAGCTTGCGGCGTTTGAGTAATTTGAGATCGTCGTGCCGTCGATGAGGTCTGTCGTCTGATAAACGACGGTGTACAGAGGCGTTCCGTCCTTGCTGAGCGGAATATATTCGCTCAGGTCCTTTTCTTTCGCCTCGGTGTCAGTACCGACAGCGAGTTCGTCGGTGCTGAGGTCGGACTCCTGCCCGTCCTTCGCGCATCCCGTAAAAACGAGAGTGAGCGACAGAGCGAGCAGAAGTAATATGACGGAAATTTTAAAATATTTTTTCATTACAATATTTTATTAATAACCGAAATCCTCGTTCGTGTCCTTGAGAACATCGTTGATAGTCTTCTCATGGTCGGCAAGAGTAGAGTACCAGTCGGATGTATCGTACTTGTAAAGTCTCATACGGAAGAGAGCCACGGGAGCGTTTTCCCACTTGAACTGGTTGTGGAATATTCTTCCCATGTCATAGGTCTTTGCTGCGAGTATGATATTGAACATTTCGAGGTTGGTAGCGTCGGTATTGCCCTCGTACTGTATCTGCTCGTATATCTCGGGCTGTACGGTACGGTATCCGCCCGAAGCGAGAGCCTCCATTACGTAAGCCGCTCTTTCTCCCATGTCGCCGATGCACATATTAGTCATGCACCACATAGAGAACGGGAAGCCGCTGTTGGAGTAGTATTCGGTCTGGTTGGAATCGTACTTGGGATAGGGGAGATAGCCGTAGTTATAATCTATTTTGTTTTTGTTATCTACGATCACGCCGAACATGGTAGACATGAACAGCGCTCTGCCCTGAGTAAGCATCGGGATATTGTTTCCATTGTCAAAGTTGTAGAAGTAGTCGTTATCCGATTTGAATTTTCCCATAAGGGTTTCGGAAAGGTTGTAGGTCTTCTCACCCTTAAATTCGGGAGCTATGATGAGCTTGCCCGTGTTATCGGTCGAGAGGTATTTAAGTCCCGCACCTGTGAAGAAGCCGTCTCCCATTACGTTATCGATAGAGGAATATCCGAATATATCGGTGTTATCCTTTCCGGGGGTAGTGGTCGTAT
>JAZOON010000075.1:0-1914 GCA_045655045.1 Eubacteriales bacterium
CAAAGGCCCACCTCGGAAAGATACGCGCAAGCCTCGCTGACGCTGGTAGTCTTGCCCGCCGCAAGTGATATCAGATCCTTAACGGTAATGCCCTTAAAGCGTACGGGCTGTTGAAAAGCAAAGCTGATGCCCGCGTTCGCGCGTTCGGTTATAGACATGTCGGTTATGTCCAGTCCATCCATATATATTCTGCCCGACGTAGGCTTTATAATGCCCGCGATAAGCTTTGCCATCGTAGACTTTCCGCTTCCGTTAGGACCGGTTATGGCAACGAAGCGGTCGTCTATCTGAATATTGACGTCCTTTAATATATCCTTTCCCGCAACCGAGTAGGATACGTTTTTGAATTCTATCATTTTATTTCTCCTTGGGTTATCTTTTACTCACGCAAGCCGCACTCGCTCGCGCCTTATCCTTCGCAGGTCGCACTCTCCCGCGAGGCTTTGGGATAATGCATATAACTTTAGCAAAATCCTTACGATATTATACACTAAAAAACCAATTTTTTCAAGAGTTTTTGCCGTTTTTTTGCTTTTGTTATTGCAAAATTCTTTTTTTGATGTTATAATAAACCGAACAACAAGAGCTGCGCCGTACCGCGCGTCCGCAGATCACCGCTAAAGCGCAAAACGAATTTGTGTTGTTTTTTACAATCATATTTTGAAAATCCCTTATTTATCAAGGTTTTTTGAAATATTTTTATGTTGCTGTTTTCAATGCAGCGCATCAGCAGAGATACAGACTCAAATAAAAAATAAAAGGAGCGCATAACATGAGACTCAGAGCACCTTCATACCCTCTTATCACGGTAGACCCCTTCTTCAGCGTATGGTCCGCCGCTAACCGTTTAACCGACGGCTCCACCGTTCACTGGACGGGCAAGCCCAACACCATATGCGGCACTCTTTGTATCGACGGAGAGACCTACCGCTTTATGGGCGAGGGAGACGCACCCGCTATGACGCAGGTATCGGCAGATTGCAACGCATTCTCCACCACCTACGTGTTTGAGGCCGCAGGCGTTCGTCTTACCGCTGTATTTACCTCCCCCATTCTTCCGAACGATCTCTATCTCCTCTCCCGTCCCGTAAGCTACCTTGAGCTTCGCGTTGAGAGCGCGGACAGAAGAAAGCACGATACCGTTGCCAAGATATCGGTTGCGGAGCATATCTGTACAAATCTTACCAAGTCCGAGCCCGTCAAGGCAGAGCTGATCTCCCTTGGCAAGCTGAACAGCGTTAAGATAGGTACTGTCGCGCAGAATATAATCCCCTGCTCGGGCGACGATCAGCGTATAAGCTGGGGATACTTCTATCTTACCACCGAGGGAGCTACCTCCATCACCGAGGGCAACGACGAGGTAATGACCTTCGTTAACGCCGAGGTAGAGCTCAAGAAGTCCACCCTTATCACCTTTGCTTACGACGATATATACAGTATCGAATATTTCACCAAGCACCTCAAGTCCTATTGGAACAAGGACGGCGCGTCCATTACCGACGAGATAGTAAAGGCTCACGCCGACTACAAGACCGTTCTTCGCAAGTGCAACGACTTTGCGAACCGTCTCTTTATAGACGCAACACGCGCAGGCGGTGAGAAATACGCCGAGCTTCTCGAGCTCGCTACCCGTCAGGCAATTGCCGCTCACAAGCTGGTAGTGGACGAGAACGGAGATATACTCTTTATCTCCAAGGAGTGCTTCTCCAACGGCTGTGCCGCTACAGTCGACGTAAGCTACCCCTCCATACCTCTCTTCCTTCTCTATAATCCCGAGCTGGTAAAGGGCATGATGAGACCTATCTACAAATTCACCAAGTCCGACGCTTGGGAGTATGATTTCGCTCCTCACGACGCGGGACGCTACCCCATACTCAACGGTCAGGTCTACGGACTTGATAAGGAGACCGGAAA
>JAZOON010000076.1:0-14904 GCA_045655045.1 Eubacteriales bacterium
AGCCTTGACGATGCGCTTCTTCGCGACCTTTACGACAGACTTGAATATCTCCGAAACATAGAAAAGAGAAAGGAAGAGGTCAAAAATCTTATCACCGAAATGGGAAAGATGACCGACGAGATATCGGCAGCGATAGATAACGCGCAGACGATAACCGAGGTTGACGATATATATCGTCCCTTCCGTCCGCACAGAAAGACGAGAGCTTCGGTTGCAAAGGAGAGAGGACTTGAGCCGCTTTCCGAGCTTATACTTGCTCAGCAGGATGCGTACGAGCCGTCTATTGAGGAGATAGCTGATCAGTACGTTGACGAGGAAAAGGGAGTGCCCGACGCACAAGCGGCTATCGCGGGGGCATGCGACATAATCGCTGAGAGCGTTTCCGATAACGCTGAATACAGAAAGACCGTCCGTAAGGTCACCTTTGATATGGGACTTATATCGACCAAGGCGGCAAAGGAAGAGGATTCCGTATACGCTCAGTATTACGATTACTCCGATAAGATAAATAAAATTCCTTCTCATAGAGTACTTGCTATAAACAGAGGAGAAAAGGAAGAGTTTCTTAAGGTAAGCATATCCGTTGAAAAGGGAATAATACTTAACTTCCTTTGCTCGGAGATGATAACTAATCTCAACAGCCCTGCGGCAAAGTATATAGAAGCCGCCGTTATTGATAGCTATGACCGCCTTATTGCTCCGTCGATCGAGCGAGAGATAAGAAACGATCTTTTTGACGTTGCGGGTGAGGGTGCGATAAAGCTGTTTGCAGACAACTTAAAGCCTCTGCTTATGCAGACACCTCTTAAGGGTAAGACGGTAATGGGCTTTGACCCAGGATATATAAACGGTTGTAAGACGGCTGTCGTCGATAAGACGGGTAAGGTGCTTGATACCGCCGTCGTATTCCCGACTACCAAGAGTAAGTTTAAAACCGAGGAAGCCGCTAAGGTCATCAAGAAGATGGTCGATAAGTATAAGATAGACGTTATCGCTATCGGTAACGGAACGGCGTCACGCGAGAGCGAGAGATTTATCGCGGAAACTCTTAGGGACGTAAAGCACGACTGTAAGTATATCATCATCAGTGAGGCGGGCGCGTCCGTGTATTCCGCATCTAAGCTTGCCGCTGAGGAATTCCCCGACTTTGACGTTATGCAGCGTTCCGCAGTTTCTATCGCAAGACGCTTGCAGGACCCGCTTGCAGAGCTTGTGAAGATCGATCCCAAGTCTATCGGAGTCGGACAGTATCAGCACGATATGAAGCCCGCAAGACTTGACAGCGCGCTCCAGGGTGTCGTTGAGGATTGCGTAAACTCGGTCGGTGTTGACGTAAATACCGCTTCGTATTCGTTACTTTCCTACATTTCGGGTATAAACGCGACGAGCGCGAAGAATATCGTGAAGTACCGTGAGGAGAACGGAGAATTTACGTCCCGCGCGCAGATACTTAAAGTCCCGAGAGTAGGCGCAAAGGCGTTTGAGCAGTGCGCAGGATTTTTGCGTGTGCCCACGTCGGGAGAGATACTTGACAATACGGGCGTTCACCCCGAGTCGTACGACGCGGCAAGAAAGCTTCTTGAAATGTTCGGATATTCCAAGGAGGATATCGCCGAGGGAAGAATGGCTGATATAAGACACAAGATCAAGGAGAAGGGAATTGGCGCTGTGTGCGAGGCGTGCGGCGTTGGAGAGCCTACTTTGATGGATATAGTTTCGGAGCTTGAAAAGCCGGGACGCGATATTCGTGACAATATGACGCCGCCGGTTCTCCGTGAGGACGTTCTTGCTATAGAGGACCTCAAGCCCGATATGGTGCTTGACGGAGTGGTCAGAAACGTTATCGACTTCGGCGCGTTCGTTGATATAGGCGTGCATCAGGACGGACTGGTTCATATATCACAGCTTTCCGACAGATACGTAAAGCATCCGTCGGAGGTCGTAAGACTTGGAGATAACGTCAAGGTAAGAGTGCTTGAGGTTGACGTTAAGAAAAAGCGTATATCACTTACGATGAAAAACGTTAAATAATTTTAATTTATTAAAATTAAGTGAACGACAGCTCAGCTGTCGTTCACACTGAAAACAGTGATTTTGTGCAATATTCACAATATAGACGTTTAAATTTTGGGAATTTACCCTCTTTAAATTTCGGAAAAAAATTGGTATAATATTATAGTACAAAAGAAAGTATGCAAATTGTATGTTTATAGTTTTTAGGAGGAGTATTCTAAATGGCAAGCTTATCACTCAGACACATTTACAAAAAGTATCCGGGCGGCGTAACCGCAGTTTCGGATTTCAACCTCGAGGTTAAGGACAAGGAATTTATCGTATTCGTTGGACCTTCGGGATGCGGTAAGACGACGACGCTTCGTATGATCGCAGGTCTTGAAGAGATCACCGAGGGCGAGCTGTTCATTGGCGATCAGTTGGTTAACGACGTAGCGCCCAAGGATAGACAGATCGCGATGGTTTTCCAGAACTACGCTCTTTATCCTCATATGTCCGTATTTGAGAATATGTCCTTTGGACTTAAGCTCAATAAGACTCCCAAGGAAGAGATCAAGCGCCGCGTTGAAGAGGCAGCAAGAATTCTCGATATCACCCACCTTCTCGACAGAAAGCCCAAGGCTTTGTCAGGTGGTCAGAAGCAGCGTGTTGCTCTCGGACGTGCTATAGTTCGTAACCCCAAGGTCTTCCTTCTTGACGAGCCGCTTTCCAACTTGGACGCAAAGCTCCGTGCAGCCATGAGAACCGAGCTTACGAAGCTTCACAACCGCGTTGGAACAACGTTCGTATACGTTACCCACGACCAGGTAGAGGCTATGACCATGGCAACCAGAATAGTTGTTATGAAGGACGGTCTTATTCAGCAGGTTGATACTCCTCAGAATCTTTACGATGCTCCTTGCAATATCTTCGTTGCAGGATTTATCGGAACGCCTCAGATGAACTTCATCAACGGTAAGCTTACCAAGGCTGACGACGGCGTATACTTCAACTTTGAAAATATTTCCATCAAGCTTCCCGAGAATAAGGCTAACGCTCCCGAGCTTGCTGATTACATAGGCAGCGAGGTTGTAGTTGGACTTCGTCCCGAGTGTATCTCCGATGACGCAAATATTGTTGAAGCTAATCCCGATACGTCTATCGACGTTAACGTTGACGTAACCGAGCTTATGGGTGCAGAGATTTATCTCTACCTCACCGTCGGTGAGACCAATATGATCGCGCGTGTATCTTCCAGATCTCAGTCCAGAGCAGGACAGCAGATCAAGGTAAACTTCGACGTATCCAGACTTCATATCTTTGATAAGGATACCGAGCGTTGCATCATTCACTAATTGATATAAAGGGCTGACGTTCGTCAGCCCTTTGTTAAAAAACTATTGACAAAGTAGTTTCACTGTGATAAAATGTAACAGATGAATAAAATATTTTGGAGGAATATAAAATGAACGGTGTTTGGAAAATTGCTATAGCTATTACGCTTGTTTTTTGTCTTTGCGTAGCGTTTATTGCTTGTAGAGATAAGCTTGAGGACGGATACGTTTACGTTACCGACGAGGAAGGAAGTATTGTAACCGAATCGGACGGTACTCCCGTAACGGCTCTTGACACGGACGGAGACGGACAGCCTGACCCTGTTGAGTCGAGTGACACCGAATCCGGCATAAGCGTTGGTGAGGATACCGACGAGGGCAAGTGGGGCGCTATAATAAGACCTACTAACTAAATAATATAAAAAATGAGTTGCGAGCGCAACTCATTTTTTTAGCCATAAGAGACTCGAACGCATAAGCCTTACGGCGGTAAATTTCTGCGTCTTTCGCCTCATCTCACCTTGAAAAGTACATACTTTCCTTCGGCTCGTTCCGACGAAATCCACTATAAAATTCCTCGCCATAAGGTACTCGCAGTTTTAAGCGAGCAAATATTAGGATAGACGAGGGAAAGAGCCGAAGCAATATGCAGATATTGCGAGGATTTTTCCCGATGAATATACAAATATTTGCCGTTTAAAACCTTATGTGTTCGGGTCTCTTATGGCTATGCTTATTTTCTGACAAGATACTTTCTCATATCTATTGCGCAGGCAACGAGAATAATAAGGCCCTTGATGACGTACTGAAGATTGGAGTCGATACCAAGAAAGGTAAGACCGACGAAGATTATTCGCAGAAGCACGACACCCATTATAACGCCGCGTATCTTACCGATACCGCCGACGAATGACACACCGCCTATAACGCAGGCGGCAATAGCGTCAAGCTCGTAGTTAAGTCCCGTAGCCGCGCTGTTTGAGCCGATACGCGCCGCTTCAATAAATCCCGTAAAGCCGTACATTATACCCGCAAGCACGAAAACGAGAATTATAGTTCTGCTTACGTTAACTCCCGAGACGTTAGCCGCTTCGGGATTTGAGCCTACGGCAAACATATTTTTTCCAAAGGTGGTCTTGTTCCATATAAACCACATAATAACGGTAATTCCAAGCGCGTAGAATACGAAATTCGGGAGCGCCACAGAGCCTATCTTAAAGGTACTGCCCGAGATGAAATCAGTGAACTTAGGATCAAGTCCCGATATGGACTGTCCGTTATTCGTGCCTTGCATAAGGTACATAAGAAGCACGCCGTAGGTGATAAGCTGTGTCGCCAGGGTAACGATAAACGGATGCAAATTGAATTTTGCCGTGCAGAATCCGTTTATAAAGCCAACTATCGCGCCAATGGCTATAACTATAAGCAAAACACCCCAAATTGGAAAAGTCGCAAGGGCGGGGAACATCTTTCCCGCGTATCCGCTTGACTGTAAAAGCGAGGCGGCTACACAGGCGGTAAGACCGACGATACGTCCCGCGGAAAGGTCCGTACCTGTAAGGATAATACAGCCCGCGATACCCAATGCAATAGGAAGATTTGCGGCGGAGAGAGAGATTATATTGACTATTGAGGATATAGACAGAAAACGGGAGTCGTATATCTGTATACCGATTATCGCGCCTATGAGCAGAATATACAAAAGATTGTTGATAAAGAATTCCTTTATCGCATTCTTTTTTTCTATCGGCTCAAGCTCTCCGAATTTAACGAATTTTTTCTTTATATTCAATCTATCACTTATCATAAGAAAGCCTTCCTATACATATTTAGCGGCGAGCGCCATTATCTTTTCCTGAACGTCCTCTCCCGAGCCGTCCGTAAGATCAACCTCGCCCGCAAGACGTCCGCCCGACATAACGATTATGCGGTCGCAAACGCCCAGAAGCTCGGGCATTTCACTTGATACCATAAGCACCGATTTGCCCTTTGAGGCAAGGTCGATTATAAGCTGGTATATTTCGTATTTCGCACCGACGTCAATACCTCGCGTAGGCTCGTCAAGCAAAAGCACGTCAGGTTCTGTAAGCAGCCATCTGCCGAGAATTACCTTTTGCTGATTTCCACCCGACAGCGTTCTTATTTTTGTGTGCTTGTGGGGTGTTTTTATTCGCATAGCGCCGATCGACCAATCTGTGTCCTTGTGCATTTTACTTTTGCTTAAGAAAAATCCCGACAGACGGTATTTTTTCAGATTTGATATTACCGTGTTTTCCGTGATATCAAGTATACCGAATATACCCGTCGAGCGTCGCTCCTCGGTAAGCAGAGCGAAGCCGTTTGAAATGGACTCACGGGGATTGCGGTTCTGCGCTATCTTGCCGTTGAGCGTTATTTTTCCCGAAGAGCGCGTAAGCACTCCGAATATACTTTCAAGAAGCTCGGTACGCCCCGCGCCTCCAAGACCCGCGACACCGACGATCTCTCCGCGTCTTACGTCAAACGAAACGTCTTTTACGTTTGCGTATTTTGCGCTAAGCCCCTCAATTTTTAAGGAAACCTCACCGATTTCATTCGTTTTCGGAGGAAATCGCTCGGTAAGCTCTCTGCCTACCATAAGCTTTATTATTTTATCCATAGTAAGCTCATCCGCCGCCTTCGTCGCAATGTGCCTACCGTCTCGCATTACCGTTATATCGTCGGAAATACGCAATATCTCTTCCATTTTGTGAGATATATAAATGATGCCGCACCCCTTGGACTTTAGCTTGTCTATGATACGGAACAGATGCTCGACCTCTTGCTCGTTGAGAGAGGAGGTAGGCTCGTCAAGAACTATCACCTTGGAGTCGTACGACACCGCCTTTGCGATCTCAACCATCTGTCTGTCGGATACCGACATAGCGCTCATTACCGTTCTCGGATCTACCTTTATGTCAAGCTCCTCAAAAATGCTTTTCGTGTCGGAGTACATTTTTCCCTCGAGCGTTACCCCGAAGCGCGTCGGGTATCTGCCGAGCCAGATGTTATCCATAACGTTTCTCTTTAAGGCTTGGTTCAGCTCTTGGTGAACCATGGCAACGCCGTTTTCAAGCGCCTGCGCGGGGTTTTTGAATTTGACCTCTTTTCCTTCGAGGAAGATCTGTCCCTTGTCTGCTCCGTATATACCGAAAAGGCATTTCATCAGCGTGGACTTTCCCGCGCCGTTCTCTCCCATAAGAGCGTGAACCGTGCCACGGCGTACCGTGAGACTTACGTCATCAAGAGCCTTAACGCTTGGAAATTCTTTGCTTATGTTTTTCATTTCAAGTAAAATATCCTGCATACATACCTCTTCAGTCCCCGTTCCGCGCCTTGCGGAACGGGGACGGTGATTTGTCGTTTACTTTTCGCCGAGATATACGTCGTAGTGAATACGGACCTTATCCGCCTTATCGTCTATCTGATAATCGTCCATTCCCGAAAGAACGTCGCTTCCGTCAAGTCCGTTCTCGACCGTTTTCATTATAGCCTTTGCCATACCCTCGGAATCCTGCTTGATAGTTCCCGCCATTTTGCCCGCGCCGATCAGAGATACGGCGGCGCTCGTTGCGTCAACTCCGAATACGGGAACAGTCAAAGCGCCCTCAGCGCCCGTGTTGTAGCCTGCTGAATTAAGCGCGGATATCGCGCCCTCTGCCATACCGTCGTTGTTACATATAATAAGCTCTATCATATTTTTGTTCTGAGGATTGTAGGAAGCAAGGATAGTCGTCATATATTCGTTTGCAGCCTGAGCCGACCATTTACCCTCGCGGTCGAGAAGATATTTGTCGTTGTTTGCCTTGTCGTAAAATTCAAGCGCGGGCTTACCTGCGGCGGCAAGCTTTTTGTTTGCGTTTTCAACGGAGTACTGCGTTCTGTATATCGCCTCGTTGTTGCCCTTTTCACCCATAAACATAACGTAAGATATTTTTCCGTCTCCGTTGAGGTCGATTTTAGAGTAGTTGCTTACGACAAAGTCGCCTACCATATCGCCCTGAAGGTATCCCGCCTCTGCCGCGTCAGTTCCTATAAAAGCGCATTTTTCGTAGCTGTTTACAACGCTGTCGGAGACTTCACGGTTGAAGAAGATAACGGGAACGTCCTTTTCCTTAGCAAGGTTTACGATACCCATAGCGGCGTCGTCCGAGCCCGTGGTAACGATGTTCACCACTATCATTTTAGCTCCCTTGGTGATAGCAGTCTGTACCTGCTCGGTCTGTGTCGTCTGGTTGTTGTTTCCGTCGTGGTCCTGATAGGATATACCCGCATCGTCAAGCTCCTTGTCAAGCGCGGAGCGAACGGTGGATATATAGGTGTCGCTGTAGGTGTAATAAAAAACGTGAACGTCAGCCGCGTCGTCCTTGCGTGAGCATGCCGTAAACACAGTAGCGCAAAGTAAAACGGCGCAGATAAACGCCAAAATTCTTGTTTTCATTTTCTTTCTCCTTTTTTGTTTCGATATAATAATTGTTCCTCGAAAACGCCGTTATATACTTAAAAAGTTATAGTTCACCCTTTTTTTAAGCTTTCTTCTATCTTTGCAAATATATCGGTTGCTTTTTCCTTGGGGAGAACGGTGTATACGACGTAATTTCCGTAGCGGCGAACGGTCGCGCCGTCAAGCTTCGGTATTTCTTCGGGCGCATAGCTTGCGATGAAAGAACGGGAATTTTCCTTCATATCCTCAACGTAATCCATACAGTCCTCATAAATATCCTCGGCGCGTTCGCTGTCAGGCGCGTGGAAAACGCCAAACTCGTTGATGTCCCCCGTGTCGGACGAATAAGCCAGATAGCAATCGTCGTAATGCTCGGAGTCTTCAAAATAAAGCTTTCTGTGGTTTTCGTCATACTCAAGGTATTCCTTTCCGTCGTCAAGCGTATCGGTAATGGAGCTGCCCACGTCCTTGCAGGCAATTCCGTCCTTGAAGCCGCCACGGGAGCATGAGGTGAGCGACAAAAGCGCGAGTATAACAGATAGGACGCAAATAAATTTTTTCATTATTTTTCTCCGTATTCTTTTAGAATTTCTATCATTTTTGAATACGCCTCGGCAGTAAGGTGGTGACCGTCACCGACGTCGTATTCAGGCTTCAAAAATCCGCGTTCGTTCTTAAATTCGTCAGCAGTATCGATATAAGTGAGCCCCTCGTCTCTCGCCAACCCAGCCGTCCACCCGTTTATGATGTTTATATATTCCATAAGAGTGGATGCATCAACGCTGTAGTTCTCCATATTCATAGAATCTGAAACAGGGAAGCAGGAATGAAGGATTATTTCGGTGTCGGGGCTGTTTGTTCGGATTTCATCTATCAGCGAGAGATAACACGTGCGAAAGAATTTCTCTCCGCGCCTGACCTTTTCCACCGCGCCGTTAAGACCGAACGTAAGAAGTATTCTTTTCGGCTTCTTCCTTTTTACCGCTTCCCCAAAGGGGATTTCTTCACCCGTTTCAGGATAGACGACCTTTACAGCCTTGGTCGTTGTATCGAGATTTACCGTGCCGCTTTTTGTAGCCCACACCTGACGGGTGTTCTTACCGCCGCTAAGCACACCTCTGCTCTTTAAATGATAGGTAGTGGACTCGCCGAAAAAAATAAAACTGTCAATATATTCCTCTCCCAACGCGCCGTAAGGCTGCGTGCTTTGTTCAGCCGTGTCTGCCGACACCCCCATAGAGTCGGGCGGCGCGCACGAGCATAGCAGCGAAAGTGCTGCGAAAAGAGAAATTATTGACAGTTTATATTTCATTTCTTTGACCTCCAAAACGATTGGTGATCAAAGCTGTTATTACTTTTTGGTCTGTTTTTTATATTGCTTTTCGTATTTTTCCGATTTTTCGGTGTTGGCTTTGTATCTTGCCCTGAATGCAGCTACTATGCCGAGGATTATGAAGTATATCAGAGTGAATATCACAAGACCTATGAACACCTGCGCGGCTCTCATACCGAGCGTCATCATAAAGCAAACGTAGAAGCCGAATGCGGTGAATACGTAGTGCAGTATAATTCGCAAGGCGGCGTTAATCTCCTTAATTGAGAAAACGGTATTTGCGCCTGCCAGAAGAAGAGAGAATACGAAGAACAGCACCGTTCTTCCTGCGTCGAGCAACAGCGAGTTGCTCCCAACGTTCACAATAGCGGCGAGTATCATATATACGAGCATCGCAATCGTGAAATACACGCAGGAATGAACGAGCAATTTTTTTATAAAACCTTTTACAGTCATAAGCTTTTGATCCTTTCCGATAGTATACTCAAACAGTATACCATATATACTCTCTTTTTTCAACAACAATTTGTAAATTTATCCACTAAAAAAGAGAATAAGAAGGATTTGATTTTTCATACACCCGAAGCTCCGCAAGGATATTTGTCGCTCTGTGCGCGTCAACGGCGGAGTATTTGCTTTTTTTGCCTATAGCGAGAATCTTTCCGACGTGCGAATATCCAAAGGCGGCGGGCGGAACGTGGGTGACGGCGTCGTCGATATTTCTTATAACGGTAAACCGTTCCCATCTGCGCATCAAAGCCTCGGTACGAACACCCCAGAAAACGCGCGGCGCACCAAAGCCGTATCCCCAAATATGCTCTCGAAGATCGGGACGGTTAAACCATACGTATTCGTGGCAGAGTACGGTGATCGCCGCCCCGTGGGAATATCCCGTTATTACTATATTTTTTACGCTTTTGTTTGTGATAGCGCCTATCAAAAACGGCTCTATTTCCTTCCAAGTCTTAAGAAATCCGCTATGAGCGAACCACGTTGCCATTCCCATTCGCTTGTAAGGCTTTGCGGGAAAATCAAGATTTATCTTCCAATCGTTTTTGCCGTTTGAGGCTTCAAAAAAAATATACAGAGTGTCGCCGTCCGTTCGGGTAGCGTAATTTGCGGATATACCAACGGTTTCGTATGAAATGTTCAAGCATTCCCAAAGCAATTCGTAAAGCATTATATATCCCCCTTGGATATATAATATTCAAAGGCTTATACTTTTGTGCTTACGTCGCGAATATCCTCTTCGTTTTCTCTCGGAAAGCAGATAAGCTTTGCACCACCTGAGTTGTGGTCGCGAAGGTGGACACACTGTATTCGTCGGCATTCGTAGGTGGTGTAATAATACGCGCCAATAACGGTATCAATACAGGACGTATAGACCGTGCGCACGGGTTTTCCGCTTTCGGTGACAGCAACGCCTGACGGCTGTGACACAGTATCCATAATGTGAAAAAAACGGCTTATTTCCGAAAGATGTCCCGATTGACGTTCGGTGTGACTTTTGGCGAATAAAGCTCTTATGAAGCGAGAGGCTGACGATGCATCCCCCGGAAGTCCTATAGCCCCCGCGCCTCTTGATTGCGGAGTTATTTTTATATTCGGAGCTATTTTGTTTTCGGGTGGCGTGGGAGAAAGGTACATATAATTGGATACGTTTTCTTTGTGAAAGGAAAATCGAGGTGCGTTCGTCAGTACGTCGAATGGATTTTCGCTTATAAGCAGTCCGTCGCATAAGGGTTCTACCGTGACTGACTCGCGTCGGTCGGAGATAAGCCAATGCAGGGGAGTGGGAGGGAGATCTGCGGAGAAGCCTTCCGATATTATATTCGTTTGTGAAAGAAGCGAAACGGCGGCGCGTACACTGTCGCACCTACCCAATATCCACGGAATAAGCTCAAAGGAAGCAACGTTATGCATACCGTCGCGAGCGTGATTGTATACGGCGTTTTCGGGGAAATTAAGCGCGGCTACGGCAAGACCGCTTTCATTTACCGCGTCGTAGTAAAGAGGATACCCGTCGCGTACGAGTGCCGTACCTATCATAGAAAGATGATAGACGGAGTGCCACTCGTGAATAAACTTGAAGGGAAAAGCGCGTGGAGTTATAACGGTAAGCTCTCCGTAGGACTCCTCAAGGTCAAGCGTTCTTCCGAAAAGGTGGCTTACACCCGTATCACTAATAGCAGTACACATAATATTCTCCTCGATTTTTAAATATTTTGATTATAGTATTCCTCAATTTGGCAATACTATAAGTAAAAAAGGAGGATTTTAAAATGGTGGAACAAGATACTATAAGACTTCTTCGCGAATGCGACGCAGGTGTAAAAATGGGAATAGCGTCGATAGACGACGTTATCGAATACGTTGGCTCGGAGAGATTCAGAGACCTTCTCGTAAAATGCAAAAAGGAGCACGAGAAGCTGAACGACGAGATACAGACGCTTCTCGCAAAATATCACGACGAGGGCAAGGACCCAAATCCCATGGCAAAGGGAATGTCCTGGATAAAGACGAACGTAAAGCTTGCTCTCAACGAGTCAAACGGAACGATTGCCGATCTTATGACGGACGGTTGCAATATGGGCGTGAAGTCGCTTAATAAATATCTTAACGAGTATAAGGCGGCGGACGAGGTATCCAAGGATATAGCAAAAAGGCTTATCAACCTCGAGGAAGAGCTTACCGTTAATATAAGAGAATTTTTGTAATAAAAAGTGGCTGAGAAGGGGTGTCTTCCATAAAGCAGGTTTTACTAACCGCAAAAATTAAAGGAGTACGAGTATTATGTTCGTACTCCTTTTCACACACCTTGCAAGGCAAGGTATAGTGTGTTACACCTTGTGGGTGTACCTGGCGAGCGGTAGGGATAGCCTCCCTTCTGTAAAGGGAGCCTTTGGTTTTTGCGTGCTGAAAGTCCGTCTGCTTTTCCTGACAAGCACTGCATTTGTGCACACAAATACTTATTGTTATGCTATGCTCACGGTACTCAACCGACAGTTGAGGTGTTTTGCGAATTTTTTTTAAAAAGCTATTTATAGTTGGTCTGATTTTATGTATAATATAATAGGATTCAAAAAATTTATTGATAGTAAGGATAGTGATATGCAAAAAATCGAACCTCAAAAAATAAAAAACTTACGAATGCGTCAAGGATTATCACAGCAAGAATTGTCTCGGCTTCTCGGAATAAGCGATCGGGCAATTTCAAAATGGGAATTGGGATATTCACAACCTTCCGCAAATCATCTTATAGCATTGGCGCAGATCTTTGGCGCAAACATAGAGGATTTTTTATCTACCATTGAAACAAAAAAAGAAGAAGAAATTCAGGGCATGAAATCGCTTGTTGAGCTTTTCAAGATTGGGAAAGGACCTTCAAGCTCGCACACTATGGGCCCCGAACGAGCTTGTAAAGTATTTATGGAACAACATCCTGAAATTAATGAATTTCAAGTTATTTTGTATGGGTCACTTGCAAAAACAGGTAAAGGACACGGTACGGACAAAGTCATTAAAAAAACCTTTTTACCTTTTCCATGTGATGTAGTTTTTAATTTTACAAAAACGGATATTCCGCATCCCAACACCATGGATATCATCGGATTAAAATGTGGAATCGAGATGATAAAAGTACGAGTAATGAGCATTGGCGGCGGAAGTATTTTGTTTGAAAACGAAAGCATAGCTCAAACGCCTGATATATATCGTGAGCATACATTCAGAGACATTGCATCTTATTGTAAGACACATTCCATTCGTCTGTGGCAATATGCTGTAGAACGGGAAAATCCTGACTTTTTGAAGTATATGAATCAAGTGTGGAATGTTATGAAGACTTCTATTGTTTGCGGTCTTGAAGATGAGGGTGTCTTACCGGGAGGACTGTCGGTAAAGAAAAAGGCCAAGTCTCTCCTTCTAAGCCAGCACATCGATGAAAGTGCGGAAACACGTGAAAACCGTATGGTTTGTTCATTTGCGTTTGCGGTTAGTGAACAAAACGCATCAGGTGAGCAAATCGTAACAGCACCTACTTGTGGTGCTGCGGGAGTGTTACCCGCAGTACTTTATTATCAACAGCAAAAAAACGGATACAGCGATCAACAAATTTTGCAAGCTCTTATTACTGCGGGAATTGTTGGCAATTTGATTAAAACAAACGCATCGATTTCAGGGGCGGAATGTGGTTGTCAAGCAGAAATCGGCAGTGCATGTGCGATGGCGGCAGCAGCGTTAGGAGAATTATTTTTGCTCGACATTGAAAAAATTGAATATGCGGCTGAAATCGCAATCGAACATCATCTTGGGCTCACCTGCGATCCGATTTGCGGTCTTGTTCAAATTCCATGTATTGAGCGAAATGCCGTTGCTGCAATGCGTGCCATTAACGCAGTAAGTCTTGCAAGCTTTTTGTGGGACTCACGTAAAATTTCTTTTGACAAAGTGATCAAAACCATGAAAGAAACCGGACGAGATCTATCTGCGCCCTATAAAGAAACATCAGAAGCCGGACTTGCTAAAATTGTATTTTAAAATGAATTGGCGTTGTGTTTTGGAAAACACAACGCCAATTCTGTTTTTTGCACAAAATCTGCTTTATCGTAGGCCGCCCAAATCAGCCACTTTTTTATCAAAATACAGTTTCTATAATTTTTGAAGATTGGGGCGGGGAATAAAGCCAACGGTCGATGTGAGATACTGTTTCGCAATCAACGTAATATTTCAGCTTCTGCGAGGGAACAGCACTGCCATAGGAGTCGATAAGCACGAGCTTTATTTTCATTCTGTCAGGAAGAATACTTTTTACGTAGACTGCCGCATATTCTCCCACGCGCGCAACGTCCCCGTCTGCCGTTCCTTCTCTTATTTCCGCAAGTCCCGCAAGATTTGGAGTAAGCTCCACGAAAACGCCGTAGCTCTCCACACTCCGTATTATCCCCGCGACCGTCTGCCCAACCTCAAACTCGGAGGCGTTTTCAAGCCACGTGCCAAGCAACTCCCGCATAGTAACGAAAATGCGCCCCGTAGCGCGGTCAATAGACTTTATAATTACGTGTATATGCTCGCCAACGCAAAGCCTGTCGGATGGGTGAGATATTCGCGATACCGAAATACAGTCGATAGAGAGCAGGGAAACAAGACCGCATCCGATGTCCACGAACGCGCCAAAGTTGTCAAGATGAGTTACCCTTGCCTCAATCAAGTCTCCCGGAATAAGGTCATTTATGTAGGAGGAAAGACATTCCTTTTGTGCCTCTCGGCGCGAGAGAATGGCTATCTGGCGTCCGTTTTCAAAGGAAAAACCCATTACCTTAAAGCAGACAGGCTTTCCCACGCGCGTTATTATGGCTATGTCCTTGACCTCGGATGCGTCCTGAGTGTATACCGCCTCGCATCTGTCGATTATGCCCACCATACCGTAAAGGTCTACGTGAAGACGCATCCTGCTGTCGCACAGAAGCGCGGTGGCTTCAAGTATCCTTCCTTCGCTCTTTGCTCTTTCGAGTCCTACGCGGGACGAAATATATTCTCTGTTTTCCCTCGTGCCGAATAATGAGCCCTCGGGAAGATATCTGTTAGTCATCTTAAAATTAAACCTCCGTTATGACGATGTTAAAATATATGCTCGGAAAAAGGAGAGCAGAACGTTTTTTATAAAAATATTTTTAAATTGGCGAGTGAGGATTTGAGAGGAAAATGGGTCTCTGCGCGAGAAAAACGGAGATATACCCACACTAAATTAAATTCTCTAAAAAAAGTTTTAAAAAAGGTATTGA
>JAZOON010000077.1:0-3179 GCA_045655045.1 Eubacteriales bacterium
ACTGCCCAATACATAGGCGCGGTTGCTAAAACTCCCTTTGCGAGTATCTCGAGGTCGGGAGCCGTGCTGAATATTATAGAAAGAACGGCGGGGAAGGATATAAGCACCAAGCCGACAACTATTCCCCATATGCGTCCGTAACGGTGAACGCTATCCATATATGAACGGTCGTATTTTTTCATATCAGTTACCTCCAAGAAGCATATTGAAGGGAATAGCCGACGCCATTCCGCATATAAGACTCAACGGCAGAGCATAGTCGGTGAGCCACCGAATTTTAAGCTTCGTCGCGGTGAGTCCGCATACTGCCATAACCACCGCCGACGTTGCCATTACGCACACGGGGATAAGCCCCGAGGTGTCTCCCTTGAAGATAAGACCAACATCGCAGAAAACGTAGCCGAGAAAGGCGGATATCATTCCGAGAAACATTGCGTTGTTGAAGATCTCTCCCCATTTTTTGTCCTTCATGCTTACCTTCAGAAGTCCCGTCTGCAATTTTTTTGTGACGAACGGAACGAACACAAGTCCCGCGGCAATACCAACGGTCATTACCCAAGCTATTGTAATAAATATCGAAGGATCTGCTATTGTCGTTCCCGCACTCATTCCCGCCGCTTCGAGAGCGTTACCCGCCGCGACGGTTTCATAAGTGATCGAGCCTATTACGGAAAGTCGCAGCCACGGCAGAGCCACACCGAGGCTCTTTGAGAGCGCAACTACTCCTACGAGCACCGCTATAGCGGGAGCGATGGTAAATATTGCGGCTGACGAAATCGTCTTTTTTAAAGTGGAGCTTGCTATACCAAGATGTTTTGCTCTTTTGAGCGCGCGCATGAGAAAAAATACGGATTGCGCGAGGACGAGAGAGATTATAGCGCCGACTATTATATATAATATCGGGCTGTTCACGTTGAATTCCATTAAGGCTTACCTCCAAATAATACCTAATATATATAATTATAACATTATTTCTTTCATTTTTCAATGTTTTATCAATTTTTTACGCATATATAATTTTTGTGAGAAAGGAATAAAAGCGCAATGCTTGGAAAAACTATCTCCATAGCACTCAAAAGGAGGTAATATCAATGAGCAGCAATAAGAATAAGAGCCAGAACGGCGCACAGAACAACAACGGGCAGAATTCTCAGAATAAAAACAATCAGAATTCTCAGAACAGCAACCAGAATTCTCAGAACAACAACCAGAATTCTCAAAACAGCAGCCAGAATTCTCAAAACAGCAACCAGAATTCCCAGAACAAAAACCAGAATTCCCAGAGCAAGAACTGACAAAAAACGCCCCGACGATTTCGTCGGGGCGTTGAGTTCTATTGTTGAGTTATTCTGCTGCGGATTCGGTATCCGTCGTTTCGGTAGACGTATCGGAGTTTACGGGAGGCTTTATCACGTTGATGATATCCTGTATTCTCGTGGGAATATCCATACCCTCGATGGTAGCGCAAGTGCCGATAGACTTGAAGGATTTGCCGTTTGCGGTGTAGATGAGACACCACTCCTCGCTCTCAGTGTTGTAGAAGCCTGCAAAGGTCTTCTTACTGTTGGCGTCGGAGAATATCGGAAGTCCGTTCAAAGCAGTGTTCTTTCCAAGGCTTGCCTTTTCCATCTTAGAGCCTTCCTCAGTGCAGAATACGCTGAGGTTGTCGGTGGTGGTGAAGTAAAGCGTGTTGGAGTACGTGTACATAGAAATTGCTTCAACGGAATCGTTGATACGGGTTATCTTGTCCTTTGAAACGTCGTAGAACATAAGCTGGTAGTTGTCGTTAAGCAGATATACGTTACCCTTCTGCGTTACCGCGTAGTCTATAACGCCCTCGGAGGAGGGAATGGTTACGGACATAGCGTCGGAATCGGTAAGGTCAAGATAAGTGAGCTTGCCGGACTTGCTTACAGAGTAGAAATACTTGCTTTCGGGATCAAACTTACCCGCGTATCTCGAAATGAGCTGTGACTCGTACTTCTTGTTGAGGAAGTATACGGGAGAGTTAACTACCTCGCCGCCCGTGAAGATATTGCCAAGATCAACGCTCAGATCGCACTGGAAGTAGCACTCCTCAAAGGTGGAGAAGCGAGCGATCTTGCCTGCGGGATCTACGGGATAGTATACAGCTCCCTTGCCTATCTTGGTGGGGAGTATCTCCTGATCCATCTTCTTGGGGTTGAAGGATACTGCGTATGTAGAAATGCTGTCGGTATCAAGTGTTGTGAATACGATTTCGTTACCTTCGGTGTTCATATCAACTATGCTGTTGTAATTTTCAGCGATAAGGTAGCTTGCGGAATAGTCGTCCTTTGCAAGCGGGATAACGTAAAGGGAAGCGGTGAGCTTATCCTTTGCGGTCGCGGACGTGAATACGAACGAGCCGTCGTCGGAAACTGCCTCGGGATAGTGCTTGGTTATAAGCATTCTGTCGGAGTGGTCGTTGTATACGTAAAGTCTGTCTACGAAGCTTCCCGTGTTGGACTCAACTATCTTTGTATAAACAACGGTCTCGCCGTCACCCGAAATGGTGAAGAAATGCTCGTCGTCCATAGCGTACGTCTGATCTATATTACGGAGCATTCTCTCAGGACCGTGAGCATCGGTGTAGAGGTAGATACCCTCGTTGTCCTCGTCAACCCAAACCGCGCCGGGCTTAAGCGAAGCCTTAGCGAGTATCTTGGTTACGGGAGAGGTGGTAAGCTCTGTCTGCTCCTTGGGGGTTACGACGTAAAGTCTCTGTCCGTCCTCGGTCGTTTCCTCAACGTAAGCAAAGGAACGGTCAGCGGCAACGGTGAGCTCTATCTCGCCGTCGTATTCTGCCAAGGTCTTGCCGTTAACGGCGATTCTGTAAACGTCGTTCTCGTCGGAGAAGGCAACGAAAGCGTTGTCCTCAAATTTTACGTCCTTACCGCCGCCTGCGGCAATAGCTACGATGAGAACTATGAGCAGAACTACTGCAACGAGAGCAGCCACTGCTATGATAACGGGCTTTGCGTTAAATCCGCCCTTCTTGGCGTTGCCTGCCGAGCCTGCGCTCTTAGCGGAATTGTCAAAAGAGCCGAAGCTATCCGTGTCCGCCTCGTTGCGCATAATAGCTTCATTCTTCATCTTGCGGTTTTTCGCCGTTTGTCCGCCCTCAGCCGCCGCAGCGAATGCGGGGCGGAAATTGTTCT
>JAZOON010000078.1:0-2277 GCA_045655045.1 Eubacteriales bacterium
TTGACAATAGTTCGGAAATCCGATATAATATAGAAAACGAGAGGAGAGGACGGTGATGAACAGAGAATGTGTGATATTTGCGGCGGATATTATTGCGCGCCCGAATGTCCGCGCTTTGTCGGCTTTTACGTCGGCAAGGGAAGGATAATCGGCTGCTGCAATCGTTGCGGAAGGCTTATATATATTTTCGATAAATACGTTCGGAAAGACGAAATATTGCTTTGTGAGGACTGTACTGATATTTAAAGAAAGAGAGGGATATATGACAAAAAACCGATTGACGGTTGAGGAAAAAAAGAGAGTGGAGAATTTTTTGAAGGGATACGCCACCAACGCACGCTTTATCCGTATGGACAGGTACGAAAAGCTCTATATGGGGGGCGGACGGCTGAGCTTGTCCGACGGAGACGCGCCTATGGATACGGCGGTGGCAAAGGGGAGAATGTTTGAGGTCAGACATTTTATCCTGTCGCTTGCGAACAGCGACGAAAAGCTGTTGCTTTATTACAGATACGTCAAGGGAGAGAGCATGGACCGCGTGGCGGAAATGCTCGGCGTGTCGCGGAGAACGGCGTACAGGCTGCTTGATAAAGCGCTCGTTCTCGCCTATGAGAACGGTGCGGACAAGCTTTTTTAGGCAAAAGTCAAAAAATCATTGACTTTTTTGTGATTTGAATATATAATATATAGTGGGTTTTTGTGGAGCGCGGATTGATGCGCTTACGGCTACTGACGTCAAGGAGAATTTATGAAACGTAATCTTCTTAAGGAAATAAAGGACAGAATGCCCACCTTTTCAAAGGGGCAGAAGCTTATATCGGGTTATATACTCGACAATTACGATAAGGCGGCTTATATGACGGCGGCAAAGCTTGGTTCTATAGTCAACGTATCCGAATCTACCGTGGTTCGCTTCGCTATCGAGCTTGGCTTTGAGGGATACCCCGACTTTCAGCACAGCCTTCAGGAGATAGTCCGCACAAAGCTTACGTCTTTTCAGCGTATCGAGGTGACAAATAACCTCATAGGCGACGGAGACGTGCTTACAAAGGTGCTGCTTGCGGACTCCGACAAGATAAGGCATACGCTTGACGAGATAGACAGAGGGGCGTTTGAAACGGCGGTGGACAGGATAGTCGGCGCGCGGAAGATATACGTCGTCGGCGCGCGCTCGTCGGGCGCTCTGGCAAGCTTTCTCGGACACAGCCTCGGAATGATATTCGACGAGGTAAAGCTCGTTGAGCCGTCGTCGGGAAGCGAGATATTTGAGCAGATAGTGGGAATAGGCGAGGGAGACGTTATAATTGCGATAAGCTTTCCGCGCTATTCAAAGAAGATAATAAACGCGGTGGATTACGCCGAGCACAGAGGGGCTAACGTTATCGCGATAACGGACAGCGCGACCTCGCCGATAGCGCTTCACGCCGACCAGATATTACTTGCGAGAAGCGATATGGCGTCCTTCGTGGACTCGCTTGTCGCGCCGCTGAGCATTATAAACGCCATAATCGTCGCCGTGTCGAGGAAGAAGCAGGACGAGCTTACCGTAAGGCTTCGCAAGCTCGAGGAGATATGGGACGAGTACGACGTTTACGACAAGAACAAGGACTGATATGGATACGGACGTAAGAAAGATCATCGTTGTCGGCGGCGGCGCGGCGGGAATGATGGCGGCGATACGCGCGGCGGAGAACGGCGCGTCTGTCACGCTTATCGAGCGCAACGACCGACTTGGAAAGAAGCTGAGGATCACGGGTAAGGGACGCTGTAACGTAACCAACGATTGCGATACGAGAGAATTTCTCACCAACGTTCCCACCAACCCAAGGTTTTTATACAGCGCGCTCAGTTGCCTTTCCACCGAGGATACAAAGGCTTTCTTTGAGGAAGCGGGTGTGCCGCTTAAGGTGGAGAGAGGAAGACGGGTGTTTCCCGTCTCCGACAGAGCAGAGGATATAGTAAACGCTATGATAAAAAAGGTCAGGTCTGCGGGCGTGAGTATATTTACGGGCAGAGTTGACAAAATAATACTTGATAACGGTCGCGTGACGGGCTGTAGCGTAGGCGGAAAAGACATCTTGGCTGACGCGGTGATAATCGCGACGGGCGGACGGTCGTACCCGGGTACGGGCTCGGACGGCGACGGCTACAGACTGGCAAGAAGCGCGGGACATAACGTCACGCCGCTTGTGCCCTCGCTCGTTCCGCTTGTGTCGGACAGTAAGATATGTCCGTCTCTTCAGGGACTGTCTCTGAAAAACGTCGCTCTCTCGGTGT
>JAZOON010000079.1:0-11449 GCA_045655045.1 Eubacteriales bacterium
TATTCTTCAACCAAGACATAATAAACGCAAACTTTGAGAACGAGGGCGGTTCCGACGCTATCTACGATATGGTCAAGGAAGGCAAGTGGACCTACGCTGAATTTTATGAGTATCTCTCAAAGTGTACCGTTATGGAGACGGAAATGGACGAGACCGATACCTACGGCTATGCAACCAACAGTAGCACTGCGGTTGACAGCTTCCTGTTTGCATTTGATATTCCGATATCAACGAGAAATTCCAAGGGCAAGATAGTTCTCAACAAGCAGAACAACGACGAAAAGCTGCTTGAAGCGGCGAAGAAGCTCAACGAGCTGTTCAACACGAGTGGACACACCTACAATCAGTCCACCGACAGCGTGGCTGATCTGGATGAGCATATCGGAATGATGTCAAACGGCAAGGCTGCCTTTACCACCAGCTATCTTGAAAAGGCAACCGAGCTTCGCTCAACTGAGGTAAACTACGGTATTCTTCCTTTCCCCAAGTGGAACGAGGAGCAGACGAGCTACTATTCAAATAATATGGATTTTGCTTCTTCTTTTGTTATCCCTCAGACCGTACAGGATAAAGAATACGTTGGTGCTATTACCGAGGCTATGGCTTACTACAGCCATCAGTACGTAAGAGAGGCTCTTTACGGAACGGTTCTTAAATACCGTGACGCTAAGGATTCGCGCTCTTCCGAGAGTATCGATATTATTCTTAATAACATCAAGTGTGATTTTGCGTACATTTACGCATTTGAGTGGGGCGATCAGGCAGGTCCTTCCGCTATTCTCCGTAAGTGTATCCGCGCGAAGCATTCGTACGTCGCAAACAACTACGAGGTTGACGAAGAGCGCTTTAACAGCACTTTGACTGATTTCCTTAAGAAATTTGAATAAAGTTGTGGAGGGGGTGGCGTTCTGCCGCCCCCTATTATTTTGGTTTTTTACGAAAGGATGAGTATGAAAAAAATTATCGCGATAGTCTTACTGCTTGCTTGCTGTGTCGGCTTGCTTGCCTGCAAGGCTAAAAACAACGATGAAAACGGTGAAGAAAAAATCTTGGGAGAGATAAGCGAGACTGCTCCTGGGGGCGCTGCCTATTGGGCGCACGCCGACGAGGCGGTGCTCTCTGAGCTTAACGCGCAGTTTGATGAGAAAAAGGCTGCAAGTGACGGATTTTACGATATTGGTAAGGTCACGGGTACTACCTACTACGTTTCTTCCGTCAACGGAAAGGACACCAACAACGGAAAGTCCCCAAGCAGCGCGTGGAAAACTCTTGGCAAGATTGCGGGCGCATCCCTCAGCGCGGGCGACGCAGTCCTTTTTGAGTGCGGAAGCGAGTTCAGAATAACCTCTACCTTTCTGCTCAGAAACGGCGTGACCTACGCGTCCTACGGAAGCGGCGAGAAGCCCGTTTTCTTGGGCTCTGTAAGCGCGTCGGAGGAGTCCGATTGGAAGGCTGTCTCGGGTGTTAAGAATCTGTACGAATACGTTGGCGGCGCGTCCGTGGCGACGAGTGACGGCAACGACGTAGGTTCTATGATACTTGACGGAGGTAAGGCTTGGGGTATAAAGATACAGAAGCTTGACGACGCTAATAAGAGCCTTGAGCTTCTTGACGTAAGCAACGGTGAGGAGCATTTTGACAAGATTTCAAGCTTTAATCTTTCAAGCGGCACGGATATAGGAAAGAACGGCAAGTACGACCTTTCCTTCTACTATGACGGAATAGACCTCTATTTCTATTGCGAGGGCGGAAATCCCGCACAGAGATTCAGCTCCATTGAGCTTTCACGTGATTTCAGAATGTTCAGCGGAAGCAATGTTTCGGACGTTACTATAGCTAACATAAATTTCAAAAATTCGGGCAGATTTGCAATAAGAACTCAGGTTTGTAAAAATCTTGCTGTCTATAACTGCGGCTTTGAGTTTATAGGCGGAGTGGTTCAGGAGCACGAGCAGGATTTCGGTCGTAACTGGGATACAAGACTTGGTAACGCTATCGAAAACTGGAACGGATGCGACGGAATGATAGTTGAGAGCTGTTATTTCAATCAGATATACGATACCGCGATGACCACGCAGTCCAATACCGACGGTACGGACATGATAAATATAGCATACAATAACAACGTAATAGAGAACGTTGTATACGCGATAGAGCTGTGGTCAAGCGGCGCTGAGGGCGCAAGCTGTGATTTCAAGAACGTTTCCATTGACGGCAACGTTTGCAGAAATATCGGTTACGGCTTTACAACGCAGCGCCCCGATAAGGTCTCGGGCTTTTTGAGCTCGAAGGGCTCTTATTACGTTTACGAGAACGCGGTGATGAAAAATAACGTCATCAACGGAAGCATTGATTGGCTGTTGCGTACGAATAACGTAAAAACTAACGACAACGGCAACGGTTACGTTATGGACGGAAATATATACGTCAACGCGCTTGGAAACGATATAGGTATGCTCTCAAGCAACTTCCCGAAATACTCAAAGGAAATTTCCGAATACACATACACCTTTGAAAATATAAACAAGCTTCGTAAGGCGGGAGTTGAGCCGAACGGAAAATTCTATTTTACCGCATCGGAGAAAAACGCCGACGTTCTCGGCGGTGAGCTTCTCAATGCTTACGCTATCGCGAACCCATCCTATACTTACACTGTAGAGGGTGGAGAGGAGATACCGTTCAGAGTGCTTTTGCCTATGAATTACGACGAGACTAAGGAGTATAAGCTCTTTACGTATCTTAACAACGAGCATGCAAACGGAACGGATAATTTCAAAAACGTTCAGGTACACAACAAGCTGTTAGCCGACATTTACGCAAGCGGAGAATATATCGTTCTCGTTCCTCAGTGCCCTGTAGAGTCATGGACGGGCTTGGCGGTAAATAACGGAAACTACTCCGTTAGCTCGACTGAGGAGAGCGGAGTTATGAAGAGCGTTTACGGTCTTATAAACGACATTTCCGTAAAATATAAGACGACGGATAACCTTGCGGTAGGCGTTTCCACAGGCGGATATGCGCTCGCTGACCTTATAGCGCGTCACGGGGAGCTTTTGACGGCGGCTGTCATTATAGGCGGTGCGGGTGACGCCCAGGCGAGTGTCGGTGACACGAAGGTGTGGATAATCCACGGTGAGGGCGACGAAAAGATTCCTGCGGCAGACGCAAGGGCGCTGGCTGAGGCGTGGGGTGCGGAATACACCGAAATGGAACGCGAGCTTCACGACTGTTGGAAGATGGCGTTTACAAAGGAAGATATAGTTGGCTGGCTCGGTCAGCAGTAAGGAAATAAAATGAAGAAAATTATTGGTATTTTACTCATACTGATTATGATTTTGGGCATCGCGTCCTGCAAGAAAAAGCAGGAGGAATATTACTCCGATGAGGAGGGAAGCGAAGCAACGGCGCAAACGGGGGACAACTACGTCGATTTTAACGACCTTGAGGGCGGTGACGGCACCGAAGAATCCGAGGGCGGCGACGGTGAGTCTTCAACGGGCAACGAATGGACTAATATTTATTGATAAACAGCCGAGGGAGGAATACGTATGGCGAAATGGTTAAAGGCAACCGAGGACGTGCTTGCACGCTTGGATAAGGAGTATGCCGAAAAGAAGAAGAAAACGGAAGGATTTTATTCCGAGAAAATCACGGGTACCGTTTATTATATTTCGTCGGTGAACGGTTGTGACGAAAACGACGGAAGAGCGCCCGAGCGCGCGTGGAGATCCTGCTCTATGCTGGCTTCTTCGGAGCTGACCTGTGGCGACACCGTGCTTTTTGAATGCGGAAGCGTATTCAGAGAGAGGGTAAAGCTGACCTGCGGCGTTACGTATTCTTCCTACGGAAAAGGTGAAAAGCCCTTATTTTACGGCTCTATCGACGCATCCGCAAAGGACGCGTGGGAGAAGGTAGGAGAGGACCTATACCGCTACAAGAACGTTATAGATATGCACAACGACATAGGAAATATAGTCTTTGACAGCGGTAAGGCGTGGGGCATTAAGATACAGAAATGCGATGATTGCGATATGTCTCTTGCCTTGAAAAGGGTAACGAACGGAATTGAATTTTTTGAGGAGATAGCGAGCGTTCCGTTTGAGAGAGGGGAGCAATTACCGAGAGTTGACCTTGCTTATTTCCACAGTAACGACGGATATATTTACGTGTGCAGTAAAAACGGCGCGCCGAACGAGAGATTTTCTTCTGTCGAGCTGTCGCAATCCATAACGGTGTTTTATCTGTACGGCTACACGGAAAACGTGACCTTCAGCAATCTCCACGTGGTTTGCGCGGCTTGCTTCGGAATAAGAACGTCGGGCTGTAAAAACATTACCGTTAGAAATTGCGAGTTTGAATTTATAGGCGGAGCTATTCAGTTTGGATACGAATGTCCTTGGAGAAATTACAGAACGAGATACGGAAACGCTATCGAAAACTGGGGCTCTTGCGACGGAATGACGGTTGAGAACTGCTATTTCAATCAGATATACGATGCGGGAATAACCACTCAATCAAACGATGCACATGCGAGAATGGAAAATTTGCGTTATCACGAAAACGTATTTAATTGCAATCAGTATGCGTTTGAGCTTTGGGGCGGAGGTTCTGAGAGTTATTTTGGGAACGTAAGCATCAAGGGAAATATCGGTAAGAATACGGGCGACGGATTTAGCACTCAACGCCCCGATAAGGGTCACGAATCGTTTTTCAACAGCAAGGGCAGACATAAAATAAGTAACGGTGTGATCACTGACAACGTGTCGATTGGCTCGGTGGGATGTATTATGCGTTCAAACCGCCTTTGCAGTAAGGAATACCGCGAGGGATATTTCTTCGACAGGAACGTTTACGTCTATGAGACGGGCAAGTGCTTTGCGCTCATCTCAAAGGATTATCCGAGCTTTTCGGGAGATATTGTCCCCGTTGAATACAGTGAGGAAACCGTGAAGCTTTTGGAAAACGATGCATTTGAGCAAAACGGAAGCTTTTATTACTTTTGAACAGGAGCTTTTTATGAAAATAGGAGTTTGTAATTCAACGCTTGGCTCGCTTGGAGAAATAGGCGAGCGTTATGCGGCTATGAAAAAAATGGGATATACCGCGATAGACCTCAATATGGGGGAGAAGTGGTCTGTCGGACAAATATACAGAAACGAGGCATGCGGCTTTTTTGATAAAAGCGTTAGCGAGATAGAGGAATATTTCAGGAAGTATACGGACGTGGCGAGAGAGAATGGAATAGACGTATTTCAAGCGCACGCTCCGTTCCCCACGGCTCGTCTTGGCGAGGACGGGATGAATGCGTATACGCGTATGGCTATTGAAAAATGTATTCAGGCGCTCCCTGCGCTTGGATGTAGGAATATAGTTGTACACCCTATATGCACTGATAGGCATATGAGTGACGAAGAAGCGTTCGAATTGAATTTTGAGCTGTTTTCAGCCTTCATTCCGACCTTGAAGCAAAACGGAACGGTTATGTGCATTGAAAACGCGTACCATTACTATATGGGACGGATATTATCCATAAGCGTATCTAACGCGGAATTTCTTTCAAAGCTTGTCGATGAGCTGAACGTGACGGCGAAAGAGGAATGCTTTGGTATTTGTTATGATACGGGGCATGGAAATATAACGGGCAAAAACCATTACAGAGAGCTGCTGGTATATGGAAAGAGATTGAAAACACTCCATATTCACGATACCGACGGTGTTCATGACACCCACCTTATACCCTATACGGGACGTTATCTTGACAGACACGCCACCGATTGGGAGGGTATACTTAAGGCACTTGCTAAAATAGGCTATGACGGCTGTCTCAGCTTTGAGAGTGATTCGGGAATAATGGCTTTTCCCAAGGAGGCACAGTCTGCGGCTTTACAGCTTAACGCTTGTATTGGTAAGTATTTTAACGAAAGAATAGAGTTTTATAAAACTTGCAATTAACATTAAAAATGAAAAAGAATTTATATAATTATTACATAATCGACCGAGTAAACAGAGGAATGCGCCAAAGAATAGAAAAAGACCTCGGCGCAGAATACAGTAAACTCGGACTTTGCGGCGAGGAGAGAATGACAAGAAGATTCGAGTATCTTTCCTCCCTCGAAACACCCCACATACATAAGGACGAGAAGATAGTCCTTATGCGTACAGTGGCCAATCTACCCGACGTATATACGGCAGACGAGTGGACGGAGATAAAAAAGGACCACTATATCCACGAGCTTGGCTACGTGTCAAATCTCTCTCCCGACTATGCGACCACTATCTCTAAAGGACTTTTGGCAGTCAGAGAGAACGCAAACGAATATCAGGTCAGAATGATAGACGCAATCCTTGACCTTTGCGACAGATATAAGGTTGAGGCAGAGAAGATGGGCAGGGAAGATATCATCGAGGTTCTTACCCAAGTACCAAGATACCCCGCGCGTAACTTCCGTGAGGCGTTGCAGTTCTTCCGCATACTCCACTATTCTCTGTGGCTTGAGGGCGACTACCATAATACCGTAGGTCGCTTTGACCAGTATATGTACCCTTACTTCAAAAAGGATATAGAGGACGGCGTGTATACGAGAGAAAGCGCTCTTGAGCTTGTCGAGGATTTCTTCCTCTCCTTTAACAAGGACAGCGACCTTTACGTTGGTGTTCAGCAGGGAGATAACGGACAGAGCATGGTGCTCGGCGGTGTGGATAAGGACGGCAACGACTGCTTCAATCTTCTCTCCGAGCTTTGCCTTGAGGCAAGCAGAAACCTAAAGCTCATAGATCCCAAGATAAATCTCCGTGTGTCAAACAAAACCCCCTTGTCTATTTATGAAAAGGGAACAGAGCTTACAAAGGTAGGTCTTGGATTCCCTCAGTACTCTAATGATGATGTAGTCATAAAAGGACTTGAAAGACTCGGTTATTCTCACGAGGACGCATCAAACTACGTAGTTGCCGCTTGTTGGGAATTCATAATCCCCGGCGTTGGAAACGATATAGCAAACATCGGAGCGGTCAATTTTCCCGCACTTGTAGATAAAGTCATAAGAGAGAATATAAACACAGACTTTGATACTATAGTTGAAAAGGTAAAATCTGAAATAAAGAGTGAGTGCGATAAGATAAGAGAGAGCATAAATAACGTATGGTTCGTGCCGTCTCCTATTATGGACTTACTCCGTGACGAAAAGAAGTATAACAACTTCGGTATCCACGGAAGCGGTATCGCTTGCGCGGCTGATGCATTGGCGGCAGTACAGAAATACGTTTACAACGAAAAGAAAGTAACACCCGAAAGACTTATTAAAGCTCTTGACACAGACTTTGTAAACGATGCAGAACTTCTCCACCTTCTTCGCTTTGAAGCACCTAAGATGGGAACGGGTAGTAAGGAAGCCGATGACCTCGGCGGTATGCTTCTGTCCTCATTTGCCGATGCCCTTGAAGGACATACCAACTGCATGGGCGGCAAGTGGAGAGCGGGAACGGGAACGGCTATGTACTATCTGTGGCACGCAAGAGAGCTTGGAGCAACTGCCGACGGACGCAGAGCAGGAGAGCCTTTCGGTACGAATTTCTCCCCCAGCCTCTTTGCGCAGATACCCGGACCTATTACGGATATAGAGTCCTTCACGGCAAACGACCTCACGAGAAATATGAACGGCGGACCTCTCACACTTGAATTTGCGGCGGGAATATTCAACAGCCCCGAAAGCATAAAGAAGGTCGCAATGCTTATACAGTATTTCATAAAGCGTGGCGGACATCAGCTTCAGCTCAATGCCGTCAATCTTGACGCTATGAAAGAGGCACAGGCAAATCCCGAGGCGTACAGACAGCTTGTAGTACGCATATGGGGTTGGTCGGCATACTTTGTAGAACTCGACAAAGACTTCCAAGACCACGTTATGGCAAGACAAGAATACAGTGTATGAAATTTAGAGGAGCGATAAAGATCTATGAGTAATTATTTGCACAACGTCAGTGTTAAAATCAAAAAAGAAAAATGCTTGAATATATCCTTCATAGGCGGATCGGTGACCGAGGGATACGGCTCTACAAATAACAGTGAAAGGAGCTGGCCTGTTCTGTTGAGTAAAAAGCTTGAGGAGAATTACGGAATCAAGGTCAACTGCTTTAACGAGGGAATTGGCGGCACATGCTCGTATCTTGCCAATTTCCGTTACGGAGCGGACGTTGAGCCGTACGCGCCCGATCTGCTGTTTATAGAGTTTGCGGTAAACGATATGTATCATTCCATGCCCTACGAAACTGTGGCTCGAAATTCCGAGTCTATCATTGGAAAGGCGTACGCGCAAAATCCCAATATGGATATCGTTTACATTCTGACGTACGATCTGCACGACGGTACGAAGGACTATCTACAGCTAAAGGCTCACCGTGACGTTGCGGATCGATACGGGCTGCTGTCTGTAAAAATGAGTGAATATATGCATTCTCATTGCGAACAGACGGGTGAAAAGGAAACCTACCATTTTATTGACTACGTTCATCCAAACGACCACGGATATGAAACCTATGCTGATATTATTTTTAACCGATTAAAGGATAATATCGACACGGATACGGCAGATGAAGAAATGAAGCCACACAGCTTTTTACATTCGGGTAAGGGGTTGCTGTTGGATGCGAAATTCGTATATTGCGACGAAGCAGATATTTGCGACAGCGACGGTTGGACTTATGAAGAGGGACGATTCTCGTACATGGGAAGCCGTTATCGCGGCAGACTTAAGGCTGATAAGGCGGGAAGTAGCTTTAAGCTACACTTCACGGGAACGGACCTTGGGGTGTTCTACGGTGCGGACGTAAACAGAGGAAAGATTTCTATTTCGGTTGACGGCGGTGAACCCGTCATACTTGATGGCTACCGCTGGACGGCGAATCCAAAGGAATTTCCGATCGCCGTGAATCTTCCGAACGGTGAGCATACAGCGGTGTTTACCCTGCTTGAACAGAAAAATGAAAAGAGCGAATCCCATTTCTTTGAAATCGGTGTATTTTTAATTGCATAAAAAAGGAGAAAAAATGACATTCGGTAATATCATTATTTTCGGTGACAGCTATTCCACCTTTCCCGGGGTAGTACCCAAGGATTTTCACGTTTACTATACGGGAAAGAGAACGAGTGAGCCTGACCTTAAGAGCGCAGAGGATCTCTGGTGGTACCGTCTTATGACGGAAACGGACTCGAATGTAATTCAGAATAATAGTTTTTCGGGCTCTACTATATGTAATATGGGACGCGAGGGGGATTGCTCCGAAACCTCGTCCTTTATAGCAAGACTTAACAAGCTTGCGAACGACGGATTTTTTAAGGATAATGAGATAAATACCGTTTTCGTTCTCGGGGCTACCAACGACTCTTGGATAAACGTTCCCGTAGGAGAGGTTCAGTTTGATAATTTCAAGAAAGAGGATCTTTTGAACGTGCTTCCCGGTATCTGCTATTTCTTTAAACGCGTAAAGGAAGAGATGCCGAACGCGGAGCTTGTTGTCATTGTCAATACGGGACTTAAGCCTGAGATTACGGAAGGAATGAAGCAAGCCGCAAAATACTACGGAGGCAAGGTGGTTGAGCTTCAAAACGTAGAGAAGATAGCAAATCACCCGACCGCAAACGGAATGATACAGATAAAAGATCAAATTCTGGAGCAGCTTGACGCTAAGGTTTAAAATGAAAGGCTTAGTCTTTGACATAAAGGAGTTTGCCGTACACGACGGAGAAGGAATAAGGACAACTGTTTTTCTAAAGGGCTGTCCTCTCCGTTGTGTATGGTGTCATAATCCCGAGGGACTGTCTCCCAAGAAAGAGCTTTACCAAAAGTTTAACGGCTGTCTTGGTTGCGGCAGATGCAGTATTCCTTGCGAACACGAGGAATGTAAGGAAATAGGTAGGTGTCTGCACGTTTGCCCCAAGAACCTCGTAAGTGTTGCGGGAGTTGAATGGGAGTCGGAAAAACTTGCGGAGAAGTTATTGACATACAAAAGCTTTTTTGATACAATGGGCGGTGGAATAACCCTTTCGGGCGGTGAGCCGCTATTGCAAGCGGATTTTTGCGCTGAACTCCTTTCAATTCTCAAAGGACAAGTACATATAGCCATCGAAACGTCAGGATATGCAAAGAGCGAGGATTTCAAAAAAGTCATAAGCCTTTGCGATTTCGTGTATATGGATATAAAGCTTGCAGACGCGGAAATGCACAAAAAATACACGGGAGTTGACAACAGGATAATTCTTGAAAACGCCGAGTATCTGAAGCAAAGCGGAATACCGCACACCTTCCGCACTCCTCTTATACCCAACATCACGGACACGGAAGAAAATCTCAAGGCAATAGAGAAAATTGTAGGCGAAAGTCCTTGGGAAAAGCTTGACTATAACCCACTTGCGGGGGCAAAATACGCAAGCGTGGGAAGAAAATTTGAAATCGATAAATACAACAAGGAAAACTAAGAAATGAAGATCAGTGAAAAGGCGAGAATAGCGTTATTTGTCGGAACTCTATGCTCCGTATCGTATTTCGCCGTATACATAGCACGAAATGCGCTCAGCGCAGTAACTCCGCAGATGCTGGAGGGGGGATTTTCTGAGGCGTACATAGGAAAAATATCCTCGGTGTATTTTATAGTTTACGCCATAGGACAGCTTATAAACGGATTTATAGGCGAGAGGATAAAGGCGAGATATATGATAAGCTTTGGACTTATCCTCGCGGGTATATGTAACTTTATATTCTCTATGATAGCGAACAACCAATACGGAGCGATAGTCGTCTACGGAATGACGGGCTTCTTCCTCGCTATGATATACGGACCTATGACCAAGGTGGTAGCGGAGAACGTAGAGCCAATATATGCGCCAAGGTGCAGTATAGGCTACGAGCTTGCGTCCTTTCTCGGTTCGCCGTCTGCGGGAATACTTGCGGTATTCTTGCCGTGGCAGGGAGTATTTTTCTCCGGAAGCGCAGTGCTTATGCTTATGGGATGCGTGGCATTTTGCGTATTTCTTGCTTTTGAGAGAAAGGGAATAATCTCATACGGACAGTATTCTGCCGCAAAGCAAGGAAAATCAAAGATAAAAGTATTATTTAAGCATCAGATAGTAAAATTCTGCCTTATCGCGATACTTACGGGAGTTGTCAGAACGTCAGTCGTTTTCTGGTTGCCAACGTACCTTACGCAGTATCTTGGAATCTCCTCGCAATCATCCGCGGCAATATTTTCCGCTGTAACGTTTATTATGGCGACTATAACGTTTATAACTGTATTCGTGTATGAGCGTCTTAAACGGAATATGGATATGACTATACTGTTGATGTTCTCTATATCTCTCGTAGCCTTTGTGAGTGTTTATTTTGTAAAGCTTACGGTTTTGAACATTGTTTTATTGGTTATAGCGATAATGTCGTCAATTGGTGTTTCCACGATGATG
>JAZOON010000080.1:0-2510 GCA_045655045.1 Eubacteriales bacterium
TACAACGGAATACTTACCTTCGAGCTTACGACAAGTCCGAAGCCCGATAGAGATGCGTCGCTTCACGATTCGTATTCGGCAATGTCGGGGCAAGAATTTTACACGGAAGCATATAACAGAGCGAAGAGAGTCGCGGCTCTTTAACTGCGACACAACATATTGAAAGGCGGTAGAAAAGTGGAAAAGAAATTAGTTGGCGGAAAGTATCTTGAATATAAGGGTAAGCCGTTGGTAAGAGAAGGCGATACCATATGCTACGGAGATATGGAGGATAAGTGCATACTTATACTCGAGATAATGTCTCATAAGCAAACAGAAAACGGAGAGCTGCCCGATAAGATCCTTATTCAGGTGGTTGACAGCAAAAATCAGTCTAACATATTGCGTCAGGGTTCAAAAACAGGACTTTACGATGCTTTTGAGATAGGACTTGTATGGCTTGAGCACGAGCTTAAAAAGGCGTGAGGGATCAGAGCCGTTGCATGATGCGGTGCGGCGGCTCTATTTTTTTGCAAAAATGTAAACTTTAAAAAAAAAATAATAAATTTTAAATTTGCTATTGCATTTTTTTATTATTGTGATAAAATATAGGTGTATACATTAAAACGGAGGTATTTATCATGGCATACAAAATTTCCGATGATTGCATCGCTTGCGGCGCATGCACTGAGGCTTGCCCTGTAAACGCTATTAGCGAGGGTGATTGCAAGTATGAGATCAATCCCGATGAGTGCATCGAGTGCGGCGCTTGCGCTGAAGCATGTCCTGTTTCTGCGCCCGCAGCAGAGTGATTTCATTTTATCCCATACATACGGATAACAAGACGGGCTGTTGCGTTGCAACAGCCCATTGGCTTTATTGAGGGAGGGCTTATGCGCGAGATCGAATTGTTTGATGACGAAAGGCTTGACAGTGTAAACGAAAAGATCACCATAATACAGAAAAAAGACGGATTGACCTTCGGTACGGATGCTTTTTTGTTGGCATCCTTTATCAAGACGCAAAAAAAGGCGCGCGCTGCCGAGCTTGGCGCAGGTACGGGTATAATCTCGCTTTTGCTTGCCGCGAGAGAAAAGCTTGCGCATATAGACGCTTTTGAAATTCAAAGCGATTTTTACGATATAACGTCGAGAAATATAGATATAAACGGTTTTGGTGACAAAATCTCGGCGTACAATTCGGATATAAGAGAAATAAACGCAAGCACCGTCAGCGGAGAGCTTGACGTCGTTTTCTCAAATCCGCCTTATATGATAACGGGCGGAGGGAAGAGAAACGACTCCGACAGAAAATATATTGCCCGACACGAGGTGTGCGGCGGAATAGACGATTTTTGCAAAGCCGCTTACAGACTTCTCAAGCACGGGGGGCGATTCTATTGCGTGTGGCGTCCCGACAGACTTTCCTCACTTATTTATTCCTTGAGAGCAAACAGGCTTGAACCCAAGGTGACGGTCTTCGTTCACGGGGACGTTGACAGTGAGCCCTCAATGGTACTTGTTTCGGCGACAAAGGGCGGCGCTGAGGGTATGAAAATTCTGCCACCGTTATTCCTTTATGAGAAAAGAAGAGCCGACGAGGACGGACGTGTGATGACGGAGCAAGCTGCGCGGATATATGATACTATGAGTTTTGGAGAATAGTCGAATGGAAGGAATGAAAAGGGTACTGAGCTTCGTAAGACGCGGTATTGACGATTACGGAATGATAAACGAGGGAGACAAGGTCGCCGTCGGTGTTTCTGCGGGGAAGGATTCACTGACGCTTCTTTGCGCGCTCGCGCAGCTTAAAAGATTTTATCCGAAAAGCTTCGAGCTTGTGGCAATAACGGTAGATATGGGCTTTGAGGGCGCGGATTTTTCCGAGATAAAAAAGCTTTGCGACGAATTTGACGTGGAATATCATATAGTTCCAACTCAAATATCCAAGATCATCTTTGACGTAAGAAAAGAGAAAAATCCCTGTTCGCTTTGCGCGAAGATGCGCAGAGGTGCGCTGTATAACTACGCAAAGCAAATAGGATGCACCTCTGTGGCGTTGGGACATCATTTTGACGACGTGGTGGAGACCTTTATGCTGAATTTGTTTTACGAGGGGCGCATAGGCTGCTTCCAGCCCGTTACGTATCTGTCAAATACGGATATAACGCTTATCCGCCCAATGATATATATGCCTGAAAAGGACGTCAGATATTTTGCGTCCAAGAACAGTCTGCCCGTTGTAAAATCCCCGTGTCCCGCCGACGGCAACACGGAGCGTGAGGAAATGAAGCAGCTACTACACGGACTTGAGCGTGAAAATAAAGGACTGAGATACCGTATCTTCGGCGCTATACAGCGCGGAGAGATTGACGGCTTTAAGCTTATGGGAAGAATGCAGGGAATTAAAGAATATATTGAGGAATAATTTGTTTTTACCTCTTGTAAAATAAATGAAAGTTTGTTATAATATAGTGGTGAATGTTATTTTATCTCTAAAAAGCGAAGGAGAGAAAAAATGAAAGAAAAGTT
>JAZOON010000081.1:0-7622 GCA_045655045.1 Eubacteriales bacterium
CGAGATACTCGGTGTCGGTTGCGGCTTCAGAGTGGCAGTCATAGGCGCGGGAAATCTGGGGACGGCTCTCGTTCGCAGTCCTATGTTTGAGAAACGCGGTGTGGACGTCGTCGCTATGTTCGACGTCAGCGCAAGCGTAGTTGGCAAGAAGATAGATAACGTTAAGGTGTATCATATGGACGTGCTTGAGGAAAAGCTTGAAAAGTATGCGGTCGATATTGCAATTCTCACGCTTCCCAAGGAGTATGCGGTAGACGTCGCTTCAAGGCTTACGTCCACACGTATCAGAGGAATCTGGAACTTTACGGGTAAGGACATTGAGGTCGCGCCGAGCTGTGTCGTTGAAAACGTTCACATAGGCGACTCACTTATGACGCTTTGCTACGAGGTAGCCCAGAAGACCTATCAAAACGACAAAAAGGATTGAATATGGCAAAAATTTATATAGATTACGGTGCGGCGGACGAAAAAAAGGCGTCGGCTATCGCGTGCGCGGATGAGGTTGACCTTAAAGTGCTCGCGGCTCTGGCGCTCAAGGCTGACTCGGACGGCTGCTGCGATACGGCAGACGTAGAGGCACTGCTCGATCTTGATGCGGCGGAGATCGTTGCTTCGGTCAAGTTCTGGAAGGGCGCGGGAATCGTAAGTGCGGATGCGGTTATGAATGCTAAGACGGCGCATAAGGGTGGTGTTATATCCCATACGTCGGTTGAAGAATACTCCAACGAGGAGCTTGTTGGAATACTTCAGACGGGTATTCGTCCCGCGTTCGTTGATGAGGCGCAGAAGGCGCTTGGCAAGATGTTTAATAAAAATGAGGTTGGAAAGCTTGTCGGTATAGTGGATCAGCTCGGATTTGAGGAAGAGGCGGTGCTTGCTATACTTTCATACTGCGTAAGGCTTGACAAGAAAAGCGTAAGCTATGCGGAGAAGATAGCCATAACCTTCCATGATCAGGATATTTCCACGGCGGAGCAGGTACACGCGCAGATAGACTATCTTGAGAGAATGAACGGCAATATTGAGAAGATAAGGGCGCTTTACGGCTTCGGCGGTCGCGCGCTTACCACTGCGGAGAAAAAGTATTTTACTCAGTGGACGGAAGAATACGGTTTTGATTTTGACGTTATAAAGAGGGCTTACGAAATAACCGTTGACACCATTCTCAATCCCGCACCGAGATATACGGCTAAGATACTTATGAAATGGCACGAGAACGGTCTGCGTAATCTTGAAGAGGTGGAGACGTTCATCGCGACCGACAAGGGCAGGGAAAAAGCAACGGTCCGCACGGCTAACGGTAATAAACAGACCGTAAAGAGCGACGCGGACGATTGGTTTGAGAAGAAGCTGAAGCAAAAATTCGGAGATAATATCTAATTTCGGAAAGGATTTTTCCATGGGATATAACGTAAAGGATTACATAAAAATAAGAGACGAATTTTCAAAAAAATATCAGGTGGCAAGAAACGTGTCGGAGAGCAGAAGAGCAGAGGTTCACGAGGCTGTGCCCGAAATTGCAAGACTTGACGTAAAGCTTTCCCGAACGGGACTTGACATTATGGAGGTTATACGCAAGGGCGGCGATACCGAGGCGGCTATTGCCGAGATCGAGAGCAGAAATAACGCGCTTATCGAGGAGCGCAGAAAGCTACTGGTTGCAAACGGTTATCCCGCAGACTACACGGACGTTCATTACGATTGCGATAAGTGTGGAGATACGGGATTTATTGATACGGTTATGTGTAGCTGTATGAAAAAGGCGCTTGTGAAGGCGGGCTTTGAGTCGTCGGGACTTGGCGCGCTTATAGGTAAGCAGCGATTTGACAATTTTAAATATGAATACTATGCCAACGACGTTCAGCCGAGAATGAAGAGTACCGTGAAAATGCTTCGCGATTTTGCGGAGAGCTTCGGTGTGGATACGTATGAAAACTTTTTGATGATCGGTACTACGGGACTTGGAAAAACGCATCTGTCAACGGCGGTTGCGGAAAAGGTTATTGAGCGTGGCTTTAGTGTGAGATACGTCAGCGCAGTATCTATGATGAGAGATTTTTCCAACAGCATACGCAGAAACGCGGACGACGAGACGTTCGATATGTCCGTTTATTACGACTGTGACCTTCTGATTATCGACGACCTTGGAACGGAGGTAGCTAACAGACTTACGCAATCTTATTTTTACGAGATAATAAACGAGCGTATAAATAAGCGTAAATGCACGATAATAAATACCAACCTCAAGGCGGGCGAGCTTTTGGAAACTTATTCGGAAAGGGTTTCCAGCCGAATACTCGGTGAGTACACCGCGCTTTCGTTCAGCGGAGTCGATATAAGAAAGCAGAAATCCCTTAAATAAAAAATTCCGCTGTTTAGCGGAATTTTTTTATAGCATCGTTATAAGATAATAAATCAATCCGTATACTACTCCCGAAAGCGTTCCGTAGAGAAGAACGGGACCCGCGACGGAAAATATTTTGACACCAACACCCAGCACAAAGCCTTCCGATTTTGCGTCTATTGCGGGAGATGCAACCGCATTGGCAAATCCCGTTATCGGAACGAGCGTTCCCGCACCTGCGTGCTTTGCTATATTGTCAAAAACGCCGATCGCTGTCAATGCTATAGCAATAATTGCGAGCGTTGACGAGGCGAGCGCGGAAGCGACGGACGTTTCTATCTCCCAAAGATAGAGATAAAGCATTCTTAAGCCTTGTGATAACACGCAGATAGCTCCGCCGAAAAGAAAGGCTTTGACCGTATCCTTTACAACGGGACTTTTCGGCGCGTGCGCTTTTGCGTATTGCTTGTACTGCTCCTTGTTCATATCCATAATAGGTATCCTCGATTTTCTTTCGTTTGTTATAATTTTTCCACAGACAACAATAATTATTCGCTTTTTTGATGTTTGCTATTTACAAAGATAATTTTTTGGTGTATAATAAAAGCAGTAATAACCTACGAAAGTGAGGAAAAGAAATGGCAAATTGGGAAAACATAAAGTCGGGAGTTTCCCGCGCGGCAAATACGACCATAAAGAAAACGGGAGAGCTTGCTGAAAACGCATCTATGCATATGAAGCTCGCTCGCCTTATGTCAAAGAGAGACGAAAAGTTTGAAAAGCTCGGAAAGCTTACCTATATACAGCTTAAAACCAATGAGTCGCGCGCCGAGGAGATCGCGGCTATAATCTCGCAGATAGACAGTCTCGGCGTCCAGATAGTAAAGCAGAAGGCTAAGATCGAAAAGGCTAAGGCTCAAAAGGCGCAGAGCAAAGCGCAGGCGGACGAAGATGTCAGCGAGGAAGAGTGCGTTGCTGAGGTGAAGTCGATTATAGACGAGCAGACTGAGGAATGATTTTTCGCTACCTTTTTTGAAAAAAAGGTAGTACCAAAAAACTTATGGGCAGAAAAAGCTAAATGATAATAGCAAACTCTGTGCTGTTGGCTTTTATAACCCTTAGCCACACACCCGTCCATAAGTTCTTTGAGGTGTCGGAACTTTCTCGAAAGAAAGTTCTGACAAAAAACAAACAAAAAAGCTCCCTTTATAAAGGGAGCTTTTATTTATCAACCGAAAAGGTCTGCGAGTGCGTCTGCTGCGGAAGAAACCTCCGCTTGCTGTGTAGCTTCCTCGGAAGCTTTGCTCTTTGACTCTGCATCAAAGCCTGCGGCGATAATGGTGATCTTCATTTCGTCCTCAAGCTCCTGATCGAACGCAACGCCGAAGATAACGCTTGCGTCGGAGTTACACTCGTTAGAGATCATCGTAGCGGCAGTGTCAATATCCTCAAGACCAACGTCGGGAGAAGCAAGAACACACAAAAGGATACCCTTTGCGCCCTGAATAGAGGTTTCAAGCAACGGGCTGGAGATAGCCATGCTTGCCGCCGTCTGCGCCTTGTCCTTGCCCTTTGCGCTACCGATACCCATATAAGCAACGCCCGAATTTGCGATAACGGAATTAACGTCAGCAAAGTCGATATTGATAAATCCGGGAATGTTAATAAGGTCGGAAATACTCTGTACGCCTCTGCGAAGGACGTCGTCGGCTTCGGAGAATGCGTTCGCCAAAGTAATTCTCGTGTCCGTAACCATCTTAAGACGCTCGTTGGGGATAACGACTATGGAATCGACGAACTGCTTGACCTCGTCAATACCCGCTCTTGCCTGATCCATACGCTTCTTACCCTCAAAGCCGAAGGGGGTAGTTACAACACCCACGGTGAGGATCTCCATATCACTTGCAACCTTAGCAACGATAGGGAGCGCGCCCGTACCCGTTCCGCCGCCCATACCTGCGGTTATGAACACCATATCAGCGCCCTTGAGGAGCTGCTTTATTTCGTTTACCGCTTCCTCCGCCGCTCTCTTACCGATCTCGGGATTTGAGCCTGCGCCAAAGCCGTTTGTTATCTTTTCACCGATAACGAGTCTCTGCGATGCGGTGGATTTCTTAAGCGACTGCTTGTCCGTGTTAATTGCGATAAACTCAACGCCCTTAACGCCCGAAGCGATCATGCGGTTAACAGCGTTTACTCCACCGCCACCGACACCTACAACTTTTATATTTACCGCCGTTTCGACGGTAGCATCATGCTCGAAGGTCATATCGTCGTCCTCCAAATCAGAACCAATCGCCAAGACCGAGGGCATCAGTCTTTGCGGTGGAATCCTCGACAGCAGCCTCTGCCTTTGCAGCCTTTGCGCTTACGCTTCCATCGTTCTTCTTGGTGAAGCCCGTAGCGATAATGGTTATTCTCATTTCGTCCTCAAGCTCCTGATCGAAGCCAACACCGAAGATAACGCTCGCGTCTGCGGAGCACTCGTCGGTTATCATGGAACAAGCGAGGTCAACGTCCTCAAGACCGATGTCGGGAGAAGCGGAGATACTGATGATTATACCCGTAGCGCCCTCGATAGTGGTTTCGAGAAGCGGGCTGGAGATAGCCATTTTAGCGGCAACCTCTGCCTTGTCCTTACCCGTCGCACTGCCGACACCCATATGAGCGAGTCCCGACTGAGCCATAACGGAAGTTACGTCAGCAAAGTCGAGGTTGATAAAGCCCGGAACGTTTATAAGCTCGGAAACGGACTGAACGCCCTTGCGGAGCACGTCGTCAGCCTCGGAGAATGCATTGAGAAGCGTGATTCTCGTATCGCTTACGGGCTTAAGTCTTTCGTTGGGGATAACGATAAGGGAGTCAACGTACTGAGAAAATTCAGCGATACCATCGTTAGCCTGATCCATACGTCTCTTGCCCTCGAAAGCGAAAGGCTTGGTTACGATACCAACGGTAAGTATGTCCATTTCGTGCGCGATTCTTGCGACTACGGGAGCAGCTCCAGTACCCGTTCCGCCACCCATACCTGCGGTGATAAATACCATTTCAGCACCTGCGAGGATAGCCTTGATATCATCAATGGATTCTTCAGCAGCTCTTGCACCGATGCTGGGATTAGCACCCGCACCGAAGCCCTTGGTTATTTTCTCGCCGATAACCAGCTGGGTAGGAGCGAGAGAGTGATTGAGAGCCTGACGGTCCGTATTGATAGTTACGAACTCAACTCCTTGTACGTTAGACGCGATCATACGGTTAACGGCGTTGTTTCCTCCTCCGCCGACACCGATGACCTTAATACATACCTTGCTCTCGCAAGCATCGTCGTGTTCAAAAGTCATTTCAAAATCCTCCAAAAATACTATATTTTGTGCTTTTTTTCAGCAATATGTCTATATGTATATATAATAATATATTTTTATGGATTTTTCAATGCTTTTTTTATAATGTTCAAGATTATTTTACAATTAGAACTCAAATGCGAAAAAATGTGCCGTTCCGAAAGGGAACGACACATTTTTTATGGGTATTATTAATACATTCCGCCCATACCGCCGCCTGCCATAGCCGCGTTAGCAGCAGCCTCAGCCGCGGGGTCCTTCTTGTCGGCAACGACCGACTCGGTGGTAAGGATAACGGATGCGATGGAAGCCGCATTCTGGAGAGCAGAACGGGTTACCTTGGTAGGATCGACGATACCTGCCGCCATCATATCGCAGTAGACCTCATTGTAAGCGTCAAAGCCGTAGCCTATCTTGCCGCTCTTCTGGATCTCGTTTACGATAACTCCGCCGTCGAAGCCTGCGTTAGCCGCGATCTGACGTACGGGCTCTTCAAGAGCCTTGAGAACGATGCTTACGCCCGTCTTTTCGTCGCCGTCAACGGTTTCGATAAGCTTTGCGACCTCGGGGATAACGTTGAGGTAAGCAGTTCCGCCGCCCGCAACGATTCCTTCTTCAACAGCCGCACGGGTTGCGTTGAGCGCGTCCTCAATGCGGAGCTTCTTTTCCTTCATCTCAGCCTCGGTAGCCGCGCCGACCTTAATAACTGCAACGCCGCCCGAAAGCTTAGCAAGTCTTTCCTGAAGCTTCTCACGGTCGAAGTCGGACGAGGTCTCCTCAATAGCTACCTTTATCTGATTGATACGAGCCTTGATCTCCTCGGGAGCACCTGCACCGCCGACGATAATGGTATTTTCCTTGTTGACCTTGACCTGTCTTGCGTGACCGAGCTGGTCAAGAGTTGCATCCTTAAGCTCAAGTCCGAGCTCAGAGGTTATGACCTCACCGCCCGTGAGGATAGCGATATCGCGGAGCATTTCCTTTCTTCTGTCGCCAAAGCCGGGAGCCTTTACCGCAACGCAAACGAACGTGCCGCGAAGCTTGTTGAGCACGAGAGTGGTAAGAGCCTCACCCTCAACGTCCTCTGCGATTATCATAAGCTTTCTGCCCGCCTGAACGACCTGCTCGAGAACGGGGAGAACCTCTTGGATATTGGATATCTTCTTATCGGTGATAAGAATGAGAGCGTCGTCAAGAACAGCCTCCATCTTATCCATATCGGTTGCCATGTAGGGGGAGAGGTAGCCTCTGTCGAACTGCATACCCTCTACTACCTCGGAATACGTATCTGCGGACTTGGACTCCTCAACGGTGATAACGCCGTCGGAGGTAACCTTATCCATAGCGTCTGCGATGAGCTGACCGATAACGTCGTCGCCTGCGGATATAGTACCAACGCGCGCGATATCGTCACTTCCGTTGACCTTCTTGGAGTTGGCAACGAGAGCCTCAACTGCCTTGTCAACCGCCTTCTTGATGCCCTTGCGGACTACCATGGGATTTGCTCCCGCGGTAACGTTCTTCATACCTTCTCTTACGAAAGCCTGGGCGAGAAGGGTAGCGGTAGTCGTACCGTCACCTGCCGCGCCATTCGTTTTGGTAGCGACCTCTTTTACGAGCTGTGCGCCCATATTTTCGGCTTCATTTTCAAGCTCTATCTCCTTAGCGATGGTAACGCCGTCGTTGGTGATGAGGGGAGAGCCGTACTTTTTGTCAAGAACTACGTTTCTTCCCTTAGGACCGAGAGTGATCTTGACCGTGTCTGCGAGCTTGTCAACGCCTCTGCAAAGAGCGTTACGAGCTTCAATTCCGTAAAGAATTTCCTTTGCCATGATAATATTTCCTTTCCGTATAATAAAAATTATTCGCCTTATTCAACTATTGCGAGAATGTCGCTCTGACGAACGATGTTGTATTCGACTCCGTCAGCCTTTACC
>JAZOON010000082.1:0-1667 GCA_045655045.1 Eubacteriales bacterium
CCCGAGCAGATGAAGATGTTTCTTACTCGTCTTGGATTTAACTCCAAGGCGGTCATAACGGGCGATCTTACGCAGACGGACCTGCCGTACGGACAGAAGAGCGGTCTTGCGGTGGCGGTCAAGGTGCTTGAGGACGTTGACGATATTTACGTTCACGCCTTCAGCGACAAGGACGTGGTAAGGCACAAGCTCGTTCAGCAGATAATAAGAGCATACGAAAAATACGAGAGCGCATCAAGACAAAGACAAAAAAACGGAGCAAAGCAAGGAGAAAAAACATGAGAGAAACGATGATATACTTTATGAACCACACCGACAAGGCGGTGACTTACAAGCAGAAAATACTCACCAGAGCCGCAGTTGAGGCAACGCTTGACTACGAGGGCTTTTATAACGACGTTGAGATCTCACTCACCTATACGGACGACGCGGGAATAAAAAAGCTCAACGCGGAATTTCGCGGTATAGACAAGGCGACGGACGTGCTTTCCTTCCCGCTTACGGATTTTGAGGGAACGGACGAGCCGCCTGTGGACGAGCCTGCGATAGGACTTGGCGATATCGTTATCTCGCTTGAAACGGCAAAGCGTCAGGCAGAGGAGTTCGGACATTCGTTCGAGCGTGAGGTGGCGTTCCTTACGGTACACTCAATGCTCCATCTGCTCGGCTACGACCACGTGGACAGCGAGGAGGACGACGCGGAAATGAGAAGAAGACAGAGAGAAATACTTGAGAAAATGGGACTTGGAGTGAAGTGATATGAAAAAGACGGGATTTATAGCGATAGTCGGACGTCCTAACGTTGGAAAGTCCACGCTTATGAATTCTATTCTCGGCGAGAAGGTGGCTATAGTTTCAAGCAAGCCGCAGACGACGAGAAACAGAATAACGGGAATATATACGCGCGGCGAGGAGCAGTTCGTTTTCCTTGATACACCCGGTATGCACAACCCCAAAAACAGCCTTGGCGAGTTTATGGTAAAGGCGGCGGACAGCACTATGAGAGACGCTGACGCGGTGGTATTGGTGGTTGATACGGGCAAGGAAATAAGCTCGGTCGAGGAAAACGTTATCGCTTATCTGAAAAAAAGCGGTATACCCGCACTTCTTGCGCTCAACAAGATAGATATGTACCGCCGCGAGCAGATAGCCGAAACTATTTCGAAGTATGCGGACAAGCACGACTTCGAGGCTTTCGTGCCGATAAGCGCGAGAAGCGGAAAGAACGTATCGGAGCTGCTTGACGAGTGCGCGAAATTCCTTACGGAATCGCAGTGGTTCTTCCCCGAAGATATGGTTACCGACCAGCCCGAGCGACAGATAGCGGCGGAGATAATAAGAGAAAAGATACTCCGCACGCTAAATAAGGAGATACCGCACGGAACGGCGGTCGTAATTGAAGAATTTAAGGACGAGCGCTCGCTTATAAGCATTCGCGCGGAGATATTCTGCGAAAAGGCATCGCATAAGGGTATCATCGTCGGCAAGAACGGCGCGGCACTGAAGCTTATCGGAACGTACGCGCGCGAAGACCTTGAAAAGCTCTTTGGCACGAAGGTCTACCTCAACCTTTGGGTAAAGGTCAAGGAGAATTGGAGAGAAAGCGCAAAAACCGTCGGAAACTTCGGCTACAGAGACGAGGAGTAAGCAAGGCTCGGGTTAAGAGC
>JAZOON010000083.1:0-2613 GCA_045655045.1 Eubacteriales bacterium
TTCCCTCGCCTCTCCCTCGGCTATCCCTTTCTCCCCCCGTGCCCCTGCCGCCGGGGTCGAAAACTTTTGGACTTTTCAGGACGGCGCGGCTTGTTCGACTACACTTGTTATAAGACAACGACGTTCTCTGCGAAAAAGACAAAATCTTTTGACCTCGGGCGAAGCTCTTATACGTAGAAAAAACACATTAAAAACAATAAGACACTCTGTATTTTGCAGGGTGTCTTTTTTGTATTCATTTTTTAGGTAGTAAGACGCCCGACGGAAGCCCTCTGAAAGTCCCGACCGAAATCCCAAGAAGTATTGAAAACACTAGCTTTTTTCGCTCTATGCTTCCGGAAAAGAACTTCCCTTCTCTATGTATAATAAATGTAGAAAAATCTCCGCTCCATCTCTCTAAAAGCTCTGTCCGCAAGTGTATTAAACTTTCCCCCCCTTACCTCAATGCATCGAGGTCGAAAACTTTTGTACTTTTCAGGACGACGAGGCTTGTTCGACTACAAGCATGTTATAAGACAATATCATTTTAAATGAAAATGAGAAAAGCTTTCGACCTAATATTTATAGTCTTTAGCAACGAAAACCACTAAAAAGTATTAAAGCACTCTGCTAAATCCAGCAAAGTGCTTTTTTCTTTTCATAGCGGTGCTACTTTATTAAAGACCGGTAACCTTAACGGTTCTGTCTCAAACACGTGTCGGTGTCCGAAATACGTAAAAAAATGTCTTTTTTTATATATTGAAAAAGCATTTTAAACATGATATAATGTATAAGCTAAATAAAGTACTTTTCAAGAAAGGATATAAAAATGAGAATATCAAACAAATTTTCAAGCCTCGGAATAGGTGCTTACGAGTATTCCGGTGCATTTGACCGCGCGATACGTACGGTTTTGGAAAATCATTTGAATGACAGTGAAAAGTGGGAATTTTTTGTTGAGCAGTATCGAACTGAGGCGGACGTTGCGGATCTCGGCTGGCGCGGAGAATACTGGGGTAAAATGATGCGCGGAGCGGTGCTTACGTACGCCTATACAAAAAGCGAAAAGCTTTACAGCACGCTCGAGACTACGGTAAAAAGTATGCTCACGGCACAAAAGCCCTGCGGAAGATTTACAACCTACAATGCCGATATAGAGTGGAAAACCGAGTACGGCTGGGATATGTGGTGCAGAAAATACGTTCTGCTCGGGTTTGAATACTTTCTTGAAATTTGCCGAGACGGTGAGCTGCGTAAGGAGATATTAAAGGCGATCACAAGACATGCCGACCGTATACTCGATAAGGTCGGAGACGGCAAAATAAAAATATGTGAAACTACAAAGCAGTGGCAAGGTCTTGCCGCATCCTCTGTGCTTGAAGCCTTTGTTAAGCTTTACAGGCTTACCGATGAGAAAAAATATCTTGATTTTGCGGAGCATATCGCAGACTCGGGATTCACCTCCGTTGACAACCTTGTAAATCTGGCATATGAAAACAAGATAATGCCTCACGAATACTCCGTGGTCAAGGCTTACGAGATGATGAGCTGCTTTGAGGGACTTCTTGAGCTATACCGCGAAACGGGAACGGAGAAGTATCTCGTTGCTGTTAAGAATTTTGCCGCGGCAATAATTAAAAATGAGATCACGGTAATAGGCTGTGCCGGGAGCTATCATGAGCTTTTCAATAACGGAAAAGAGCATCAACTGGATACCGATTATTACGGCATTTTACAGGAGACCTGTGTTACCGTTACGTGGATGAAGCTGTGCTCACGCCTCTTGTTTCTTTCCGGCGATGCGATCTACGCGGAGTGTATAGAAAAAGCGGCGTATAACGGAATGCTCGGAGCAGTGAATTCCGATGGCGTAAAGGATTATATGTCAGGATTTCCGTTTGACAGCTACTCTCCGTTGCTCTTCGGTATGCGCGGCAGAGCGTCCTCGGGTCATAAGATTATAGAGAAAAACGGTGTTCTCTCAGAATACGGATGCTGCGCCTCGATCGGCTCGGCAGGTCTTGCGCTCATTCCGCTCACCTCGGCTTTTGCGTCAAACGAAGGAGTATACGTATCTCTGTATATCCCGGGAAGCTTTACGGCAAAATCGCCCGCAGGACAGTCGGTAAGAGTTACCGTTGATACCGATTACCCGAGAAGCGGCAACGTCCGACTCACCGTATCTATCGACTCACCCGAGCGCTTTATAATCGCGCCCCGTATACCAAGCTGTGCAAGAGGGGCTGAGCTTACCGTTAACGGCATTTGCGAGAAAGCGGACAGCGGATTTGTAAGACTTGAACGCAAGTGGCATAACGGAGATACGGTCGAGCTTAACCTTGATATTCCGGTGCGCTCTTACCGTCTGCCGTATGACACCGAGGCAGCAAAAAATCACGTAGCCTTTTTCAAAGGGCCCGTGCTTCTTGCACGCGATGCCAGAGTCGGAGGTGATATTGATACCGTTGTCGATATAATCGAGGATGAAGACGGCACGGTAAACGCTATACCTTCAAATGATGCCGCCTTTAACGTCAATATGGAGTATAAATTACCTCAGCGTGACGGTACGTTTGTTACCGTGATCGATTACGCATCTGCGGGAAAGACCTATACGAAGGATTCGGTAATGAC
>JAZOON010000084.1:0-7699 GCA_045655045.1 Eubacteriales bacterium
ATCAGATAAACGAAAACTTCAACCGCGTATTCGGAGAGCTGTTCGGCGGCGGCTCGGCGGAAATATCGCTGACAGACCCCGAAAACGTGCTTGAAAGCGGTATTGAGATAAAGGCGGCGCCCCCCGGAAAGATAATCAAGAATATGGTTCAGCTATCGGGCGGCGAGCAATCGTTTATCGCTATCGCGCTTGTGTTCGCGATACTTAAGGTCAACCCCACGCCCTTCTGTATCTTTGACGAGATAGAGGCGGCGCTTGACGAGGTGAACGTCGCGAGATTTGCGGAATACATAAAGAGATATTCAAGCGGTACGCAGTTCGTTATGATAACTCACAGACGAGGCACGATGGAGGCGGCTAACCGCCTTTACGGAGTTACCATGCCCGAAAGAGGTATATCCAAGGTGCTGGAGCTCAACATAGACGATATTTCAAAGAAGAAGGGAGACGATTGGGATGGCATTCTTGGACAAGCTTAAGGCGGGACTGTCAAAGACCAAAAACGCGCTTTTCGGACAGATAGACGAGGTGCTTAAGGCATTCGTCAGAGTTGACGAGGAGCTTTTGGAGGAGCTTGAGGAGCTTCTTATTATGTCGGACGTTGGCGTAAACGCGACCGAGGAGATAATAGACCGACTCAGAGACGAAATAAAAGAGGGCAGACTTAAGGAAAAGGAACAGGTCATGGATGCCCTCAAGGCGATACTTTCCGATATGATAGGCGAGGGCGGAACGCTCGATACGTCGGGAAAGCTTACGGTAATTCTGGTTATCGCAGTCAACGGCGCGGGAAAGACCACGTCTATAGGAAAGATATCCAACCGACTTATAAGCAGCGGCAAAAAGGTAGTCGTTGCGGCGGCGGATACCTTCCGCGCGGCGGCTATAGACCAGCTTGCGGTGTGGTGTGAGCGCTCGGGCGCGGATATAGTCAAGCAAAACGAGGGAAGCGACCCTGCGGCGGTGGTGTTCGACGCAATAAGCTACGCCAAGAGAAAGAACGCGGACGTTCTTATAGTTGATACCGCGGGCAGACTTCACAACAAGAAAAATCTTATGAACGAGCTTGAAAAGATAAACCGTGTTATCGACCGTGAGTGCCCCGAGGCAACGAGAGAAAATCTCTTGGTGCTCGATGCGACCACGGGACAGAACGCTATCCTTCAGGCAAAGGAATTCCGTAACGCGGCAAACATCACGGGACTTGTGCTCAATAAGCTCGACGGTACGGCAAAGGGCGGTATCGTTATCTCGATAAAGAGCGAGCTTGATATTCCCGTGAAGTTCGTGGGCGTTGGAGAAAAGATAGACGATATGCAGGAGTTTAACAGCGAGGAATTCGTTAACGCGCTGTTTGAGTGAAGATTATGAAGGTAGTACTTGCATCACAGAATAAGCATAAAATAGCGGAGCTTCAGGCTCTGCTTGGCAAGCATATCCCCGATATTGAGATACTGTCGCTTGACGACGTTGGATTTAAGGGAGAGATAGTTGAGGACGGCGAGAGCTTTGAGGAAAACGCGCTGATAAAGGCGAAGGCAGCGGCAAGCGCGGGCTATATAGGTATCGGCGACGACTCGGGACTTTCCGTTCGCGCCCTTGGCGGAGAGCCCGGAATATATTCCGCAAGATATGCGGGAGAGCACGGTAATGACGAGGCAAACAATAGGCTGCTTCTCAAAAGACTTGCCGACAAGGAGGACAGGAGCGCGGAATTTGTCTGCGTTATCGCTTGCGTATTTCCCGACAGACCCGATCGCAGTCTCGTTTGCAGAGGAGCGACGGAGGGCGTTATAATCGACGAATACCGCGGCAAGGGCGGCTTTGGCTACGATCCTCTGTTCTTATACGAGCCGTTCGGAAAGACTTACGCCGAGATGAGCGCGGAAGAAAAAAATTCCATTTCTCACCGTGGAAAAGCCATAGAAATACTTGCTGAAAAATTGAAAAACGAGAGGTAAACGAAATGCTTACGTCAAAACAGAGAGCTTATCTTCGCGGACTTGCGAACACCGAGAGTGCTATTATGCAGATAGGCAAGGGCGGAATTGGTGAAAATTTGGTAAAAACCATATCCGACGCGCTTGAAGCCAGAGAGCTTATAAAGCTTACGGTGCTTGAAAACTGTATGGGAACACCAAAGGAGGTCGCGGCGGAGCTTGCAGAAGCGACCGACGCTGACGTTGTCGGTGTAGTGGGAAGAAAAATAATACTTTACCGTCAATCGGTAAACAATAAGAGAATAGAGCTATGAGCGGCTTTGACCACACGCGGGTGGGGATATACGGCGGAACGTTCGCGCCGATACACAACGGACACGTAAGAGCCGCGAAGGCTTTTATGGAGCAGATGAAGCTCGACTATCTTCTGGTAATACCCGCGTATTTGCCGCCTCACAAGCAGATCGACGCGGCGGACGATCCCGCGGTGCGCTTGCGTATGTGCGAGCTTGCCTTCAAGGGGACGGACGGCGTGGTGGTGTCGGATATGGAGATAGCGAGGGGCGGCAAGAGCTTCACGTATTATACGCTCAAGGAGCTTGAGCGTCCCGACACGAGACTGTTCTTTCTGTGCGGTACGGATATGGTGCTGACGTTTGATACGTGGTACAGATTTGAGGATATCTTCAAGATGTGCTATCCCGTGTACGTCCGCCGCGAGAACGATCCGATAATAACCGAAAGAATAGTCGCAAAGATAACGGAATACAGAGAAAAATACGGCGTTATGTTCAGAAAAATAATGACCGAGCCGTTTGAGATAAGCTCCACTGATATCCGCAGAGCTGTAAGAGAGGGCAGGGATATTTCGGCTCTCGTTCCGCGTGAGGTCGAGGAGTTTATCAAGGAAAAAGGACTGTATCTCGAATAAGGAGTGCTTATGATAACCGAACAAATGCTTGACGGCTTGCGTGAGCGTGTGTCAGAGGGAATGTCCCCAAAACGCTTCAGGCATACCGCCGAGGTTGAAAAAATGGCGGCGTATCTTGGAAAGCTTTACGCGCCCGATAAGATATCAGAGCTGCGCGCGGCGGCTCTACTCCACGACGTGACCAAGGAGTATACCGCAGAGCAGCATATAATGATATGCGCTGAAAAAAATATTCCGCTTGACGCAGATGCGATATACGCGCCGAAAACTCTTCACGCGATGACGGCGGCGGCTATAATTCCCGAACGCTTCCCCGAGTTTTCGACTGATAGCGTTATAAGCTGCGTTCGTTGGCACACAACGGGCAGAGAGGGTATGACGTTGCTTGAAAAGCTCATATACCTCGCGGATTATATAGATATGTCGAGGACCTTTGAGGACTGCGTGAGATTAAGAGAATTTTTTATGAGTGCGCAGCCTGAAAAGATGAATGAGGTCGAACGCCTTTCTCATCTTCGCGATACTCTTATCATGTCTTACGACATGACAGTGAGGGGCTTGCTTGAAGAAGGCTTGCCTGTGAACGGTGATACGGTAAGAGCGAGAAATCAGCTCGTAAGAGAGAGAATAGACGAGGGCAGATAACGTAGTATTTCCTATACATATTCAAGTTAATACGGATATGTAGAGGGAGATATTACAATGAAAAAAGTAAGAAAAATGATAGTGGCGGTCGTCGCGCTTGCGCTGACCGCAGTGATTGGAGCGGCAATAGCCGTCGCAAGCTATTCGCCGACGAAAAAAACGGTATACGAGATCGTCCAAAAAGAGGAGACCGCACAGACGGATTCCAAGAATATTTTGTTTCTCGGAATGGACAGAGAGGCATCTCTCACGGACGTTATAATGCTCGTTAACGTCAATAATACCGACGGCAGACTCACCGTTCTTCAGATACCGCGAGACACCTATGCTGAGTATACCGACGCGGGATATAAAAAGCTCAACGGAGCGTACAATTCCACGGGCGGAGCGGCGGGAGTTGCGACGTTTCTTGAGAGCGCTATGGGGATAGAAATAGACAATTACGTCTGTATAGGACTCGATACCTTCGGGAAAATGGTCGATGCGATTGGCGGAGTTGAGATAGAGCTTCCTATAGATATGCATTACAGTGACCCCGAGCAGGGACTTTATATAGACCTTGAAGCGGGTGAGCAGGTGCTTGACGGAAAAGCTGCCGAGCAGTTTATCAGATTCAGGGCGGAGTACGCTGACGGAGATCTTGGCAGAATTGACGCGCAAAAGCTTTTTATGTCGGCTTTTTTCGCTAAGATATATTCGGATTTTTCACCGATAATGGCGGCAAGGCTTACTGCGGCGGCGGAGGGTGTTGAAACGGATATTTCGGCAACGGAGCTGCTCTCGATTGGCGTAAGGTCTATGGATTTCGGTAAGGAAAATATACTTTTTCTCACGCTTCCGGGTAAGGATGCGGTAGCCGAGAGGAGCGGAGCGTCTTATTACGTTTTGTCAAGACAGGCGACCGAGGAGATATTGCAAAGATATTTTTGCGCTGACGGTGAGTTTGACGGAGACGGAATTTTTCTTAACGAAAATTACGACAGCTTTAGAAAAATATATGAGGAATACGCGGAATACGGCGTAAATTCCGTCTCGGATATACTCCGAGACGGAATTTAGAGTTAATTTGCCGAATATTACTTGACAAAAACGTGATTTTGCATTACAATGTAAGGTAATGAATTTTAAATGAAGGAAGAAAATATGGATAATTTTGAGTTTGGTAACGAGGCGCAAAAGGAGCTTGTGCCGCTTACGGGCGATGACGCAAGAGAATTGGCTGACGCTATCGCGGAGGTCCTTGATTCCAAAAAGGGAAGAGATATCAAGGTCATTTACGTAGAGGACAAGACCGTGCTCTCGGAGTACTTCGTGCTTTGCACGGGAAATTCAAGCACGCAGATAAAGGCGCTTGCGGGTGAGGTTGAGTACAGAATAGGACTTCGCGGAGTCGTGCCTTACGGCAGCGAGGGAAGAGATAACAATTCGTGGATGATACTTGACTACAGCAACGTTATAGTTCACATCTTCAGCCGCGAGGCAAGAGAATTTTATAACCTTGACAAGCTTTACGAGGACTAATATTATTAAGAGGACATAGATATGAAGTACAATCACGCAGAAATCGAAAAAAAATGGCAGGAATATTGGGAGAAGAATCAGACGTTCAAGACGGACGTTTGGGATTTTTCCAAGCCTAAATATTACGTTCTTGATATGTTTCCGTATCCGTCGGGCGTCGGACTTCACGCAGGTCACCCCGAGGGCTATACGGCGACGGATATCGTTTCAAGAATGAAAAGAATGCAGGGCTATAACGTCCTTCACCCTATGGGATACGACTCATTCGGACTTCCCGCGGAGCAGTATGCGGTAAATACGGGTAACCACCCCAACGGCTTTACGCAGGAGAACATAGGTACGTTTTCAAAGCAGCTCAAGGAGCTTGGCTTTGACTACGATTGGAGCAAAATGGTAGCTACGAGCGACCCCGAGTTTTATAAGTGGACGCAGTGGATATTCAGAGAGCTTTACAAGGATGGCTACGCTCAGTACATCGATATGCCCGTAAACTGGTGCGAGGAGCTTGGTACGGTGCTTTCAAACGACGAGGTCATAGACGGTAAATCCGAGCGCGGTGGCTTCCCCGTAGTAAGAAAGAACATGAAGCAGTGGGTAATCAATCAGCCCGCGTTCGCAGAGGAGCTTCTTGAGGGACTTGACGAGATCGATTGGCCCGAGTCCACAAAGCTTATGCAGAAGAACTGGATAGGTAAGTCAACGGGTGTTGAGGTCAAGTTTGATATCGTTGGCGGCGGAGAGTTCTCTATATTTACCACTTGTATCGAGACGATATACGGTATCACCTTTATGGTGCTTGCACCCGACGGTGAGATAGTAAAGCAGCTTATGCCGAGAATTGTGAACAAGGACGAGGTTCAGGCGTATATCAACGAAACTCTTAAGAAAAACGATATGGACAGAACCGAGCTTAACAAGACCAAATCTGGCTGTGAGCTTAAGGGTGTTTCTTGTATCAATCCCGTAAACGGCAAAGAGGTCAGAATGTTTATCGGCGATTTCGTTCTCGCTAATTACGGAACGGGCGCGGTAATGGCTGTTCCTTCTCACGACCAGCGCGACTTTGAGTACGCGATAGCGCATAACATAGATATGATACAGGTTATCGACGGCGACGAAAAGCTCGGTCACGTTGACGTAAGCGAAAAGGCTTTTGAAAAGGGTGAGTATCTTGGCAAGGGCTACAGACTTGTAAATTCCGAGGAATTTACGGGACTTACCGTTGAGGAAGCAAAGGAAGCTATCACACAGAAGCTCGAAGGACTCGGAGTTGCAAAGAGAACGGTAAACTACCATTTCAGAGAGTGGATATTCGCAAGACAGCGTTATTGGGGCGAGCCTGTTCCCGTGGTTCACTGTGAGGACGGCAGCATACACGTGCTTGACGACGAGGAGCTTCCGCTTATACTCCCCGAGCTTGAAAACTATAAGGGAGTGAACGGCAAAGCGCCGCTTGAAAACGCAACTGAGTGGAAAGCGTACGACAAGAACGGAGTCAAGGGTGTAAGAGAGACGTCCACGATGCCGGGTTCGGCAGGCTCAAGCTGGTACTTCCTGCGCTACATTGACCCCCATAACGACAAGGAATTTGCAGATAAGAAGCTTCTTGAGCATTGGATGCCCGTTGACCTTTATATAGGCGGCCCTGAGCACGCGGTCGGACATCTTATGTATTCAAGAATCTGGAACAGATATCTTTACAACAAGGGACTTGCTCCAACGAAAGAGCCTTTTAAGAAGCTCGTGCATCAGGGCATGATACTTGGCTCTAACGGAATAAAAATGGGTAAGAGATTCCCCGAGTTTGTTGTAAATCCGAGTGACGTAGTCCGTGATTACGGCGCGGATACCCTCAGACTTTACGAGATGTTTATGGGCCCGCTTGAGGTTTCCAAGCCTTGGAGCAATCAGGGAGTTGACGGAGCAAGAAAGTTCCTCAACCGCGTATGGAATTTCTTCACCGAGCCTGAAAATATAATTGATGGCGAAGGCGGCGCGCTTGAAAAGGTTTACCATAAGAGCGTAAAGAAGATAACCGAAGACTTTGAAAAGCTTGCGTTCAATACGGCTATTTCTCAGATGATGATATTCGTGAACGCGGTATATAAAGAGGGCAAGTGCCCCAAGGCTTACGCCGAGGGACTTGTAAAGATGCTTTCCTGTATCTGTCCTCATATCGGAGAAGAGCTTTGGTCGATACTCGGACATGATAATACTATCGCATTCGAGCCTTGGCCGACGTACGACGAAGCAAAGACCGCAGACGATACGGTTGAGATAGTCGTTCAGGTAAACGGCAAGCTCAGAGGAAAGATAAACGCGGCAGTGGACATGCCCGCGGCAGAGGTTATCGCTCTTGCTAAGGCTGACGAGTCAGTCGCAGCGGCTATCGAGGGTAAGACCATAGTTAAGGAAATTTCCGTTCCGAATAAGATAGTTAATATTGTTGTTAAATAACATACAAGCATAAAAGGTCAGTTCAATGTGAACTGACCTTTTGCGTTTGTTATGATTTGCACGAAAGTAACATTTACGCGCAAACGGCGGCAGCAAGCCACCGCCCTACGGAGACAATGCGAACACACGGCGGATGCGGGGACGCGGTTTTGCTACCTTTTTTGAAAAAAAGGTAGCGCCAAAAAACTTCTTGACGGAAAAGGTA
>JAZOON010000085.1:0-1785 GCA_045655045.1 Eubacteriales bacterium
CAAGGAGACCGAGACAGCAACCGCCCTCGGCGCAGTTAAGATCTACGAGTACTGTGAATATAAGTTAAACGACGATACAGTAAAGGTATTAGAAGAAAGCCTACGTGGATTTGGGCAGGACAACGCAAAAATCCCTTGCAAGGTACGCTATTATCCCACCGACTCCCGTTTTGGAGAGGTTGAGGTTCGTTATCAGGGATGCCCCACCGTGGCGGTGACTCGCGGCGGAAGAATTTTCGTTGGCTGGTATGGCGGAGGCGTTAAAGAACCGAGCCTCGAGCATTTCAACATCGTTAAATACAGCGACGATGACGGAAAGAGCTTTTCCGCACCGCTCCTTGTTATCGAAAGCGATGAGAAACGAATGGTACACGCCCTTGATATTCAGCTTTGGACAGCACCAAACGGCGCGCTGTGGCTCTTCTGGGTACAGAATAATGCCCTCCCGCTCACAGATGACAGGGAATATATGATGACGGCAAACACCGCGGATAAGCTTCCCGTTGTTAAAGCTGACGGCTACATTTTCCCCGATATGCGCCACACCTGTTGGTGCATCGTATGCGACGATCCCGATGCCGAAAAACCTGTTTTTTCAGAACCCAGGCTTCTGGACATAGGATTTTTAAGATGCAAGCCCCTTGTACTTGACAGCGGACGTTGGCTATTCTTCAACTACGACCAAGTAACCGACAGATACGGATATATGATATCCGACGACGAGGGAAAAAGCTTTACCCGTCATTACGGCGCGGAGAAGCTCTGCACCTCTTACGATGAAAGCATGGCGTACCAGTGCCTTGACGGCTCGGTGCGTATGTTTTCAAGAAACAGAATGAGGGATATTGCCGAAACTATCTCCCATGATCACGGCTTATCCTGGAGCAAGGCGCAGCTTACCGGAATACCGAGTCCTGACACGAGATTTTTCATTTCAAGAACGCCCAGCGGCAGAGTCATCCTTGTCAACAACGATATGAAGGAGCAACGAGAGCGAATGAGCGTTTGGCTCTCCGATGATGATGGCGAAACATGGAAATACAAAAAACTCGTTGATGACCCGACGCACCACCTGACATACCCCGATGCGGATTTTTATGACGGCAAGATATATCTCGTCTATGACAGGGGCAGAAGGTTTGAAAACGAGATACACCTTCTCGTTTTTACCGAAGATGACGTAATGAGTCCCGACACCGACGTTTTGATTTCCCAAATAGTTAGCAAGCCTCACAATCCCGGAATAGGAGATTCTCTCTCTTAACAGCAAAATTGTCAAATTTAACCGCAATACATCAACTCAACTTTACAAAGCAAGACAAAAACAATATTTTTTAGTACAACTCCAAGGAGAGACAAATGAGTTTCAGAAAAGATTTTGCATGGGGTGTAGCAACCGCATCGCAACAGATAGAAGGAGCATACCGCGAGGGCGGAAAAGGGCTTAGCATTTGGGATGTTTTCTCTCACGAGCCGGGAAGAATAAGAGGCGGAAAAAATTCCGACACGGCTTGCGACCATTACCATCTGTTTAAAGAAGATGTAAAGCTTATGGCATCTCTCGGAATTAACTCTTACCGCTTTTCTATAAGCTGGACGAGAATTTTTCCAAGCGGAGTTGGCGAGATATGTGAGGATGGTGTGCGCTTCTATTCGGAGCTTATTGATGAGTTGCTCGCAAACGGCATCGAGCCGTATATAACCCTTTTTCATTGGGATTATCCTTACGCACTTTACAAAAAGGGCGGTTGGCTTAATGATGAGAGTGTTGAATGGTTTGCGCAG
>JAZOON010000086.1:0-4078 GCA_045655045.1 Eubacteriales bacterium
ATGGGGGTTTGGGGGGTGCAAAAACTGAATGTGAAAGAGAAGAAAAAAAATCCGCACACTTTGTGTGCGGATTTTTTGTATTTGTGCCTTCGGCGGCTTTTTTTCTTGAAGGACAGAGGTTCTGTCGTTTCACATATAATGCCAATAAGCCTTTTGTGTACTATGTAGAAAATCAGGTATGACGATTGACATAAGCGTAAAAAAATGGTATAATTCAGGTAGATATATACTTGTATATCAATAGCAATAAATTTCAAGGAGAATTACTATGTTCTGTACTAAATGCGGTACGCAGCTTTCAGATGATGCGCGTTTTTGTTCGGGTTGCGGCGCGCCTGTTGCCCCAAAGACGGCAACGCCCACGCCTGAGCCAACTGAGTCGGCTGAGCCTACTCTGATTCAACCTGAGACGAACACGGAGTACGTTCCCGAGCCTCAGCCACAGCCTGATGTGAATGAGACACCTACCTTTGAAAATCCGCAGTTTAACGCTGCACCCGATCTCAACGATTTCAAGCAGCCGACTACTCCCAAAAAGAAGAAAAAGGCAGGGCTTATAATCGGTATAATTTCCGCCGCGTTGGTAGTCCTTCTTCTCGCGGCTGCCGCGCTCTTCCTCTTCGTTTTCAGAGAGGAGGATACGGCTTCCGTTATCGACGCTTACGTTGATTCAAGCGGAAATGCGTATATTTGTTATGCAAACGGCAAAGCGGTTAAGATAAGCGGTGACGTTGAATACGCGGCTATGACACCTGACCGCTCAAAGATAGTCGTTGCCGAAAAGGAAGGACAGCTTTATTGGACGGACGCCAAAAAGTCCGAAAAGCACAAGATAGCCGATCTGGATAAGGACGTTGAGGTAGGATTTGGCGACGAGTTCACGCCTCTTACGGACAGATTTTTGGCTTACTCTCTTACTAAGGGTGATGAAGAAACGGAAATTTTCCGCTATGAGTTTAAAACGGGTAAAAATATATCCGTGCTTTCCGCAACCGTAGAGACTTACACCGAGATATCAGCCTTTATTTCTGATGCGGCGTTCTACGGTGCTGACGAGGACGTAGCCTTTGCCGTTGCCGAGGACGGAGCGATAAAGCTTCTTGCTCCCGACAGCAACAAATTTAAGGATATCGCATCCTACGGCAAGAACGACAAGGTCGAGCTTCTCGGCGTTTCCACCGACGGAGGGCTGGTAGCTTGGACAAAAGCGAGCGGCGGCAAGTATTCCGTCGTCGTTTACCGTGACGGAAAAGAAGAAAGTGTATTCAGCGGCGACACAAAAGCTCCCGAGATAACGCTTGATAATTACGAGGATTATCTTGCAGAGTATATTGCCGAAACGTACGATTCCTCAAAGTATAAGTCCGTAGAGGAATACGGAGAAGCTATCGGTACTAAATGGGGTACTGAAATGGTAGCGGCGGGCGAGAACGATTATGAAAAATACTTTATAAAGAAGCTTACTGAGTATTTCAAATCGCACGCGGAAGCTCCCATGTTCAATATGAACGTATCTCCCAAAGGAGACACGTTCGTAATTCTCGGAAACAAGATGAGCTTTTATTCCGACGGCGGCGAGACGGTAAAGGTTACTCTTCCCGAGGAGATATCAAGCTCCTACGATATCTACACGACGAACTCTCTTCCCTTATACAGGGATAAGAACGCGAGTAAGGCTTACGGATATTACGTTATGGTGAAGGATACCGCCGCCACCGAGAGCGGCGAGCCGCTGTATTCTTTGTATCTTATAAGCTTTAAGGACGGAGAGCGTTCAAAGCTTGTATCTAAGATAAGATCGGCGCAGCTTGTTGAGGAATACGTGATATACACGGATAAAAACGATGCAACTTACATAGCCGAGGTGGATTTCAAGAAGGGTGAGCTTGACGAAACGCAGAGAATAGGTAACGAAATTTTTGCTGTGACCTTTGCTGAGGGCTGCTCAGACTATTTGTATTATCTTAAAAAGACTTCATCCTCCGAAAAGGATACTTACGATCTTCACGTTTACGACCTGAGCGACGAGGATAGCGAAAAGATAGCGTCCGACGTAAGCGCAAGCATCAGCGTATCGACGGACGGAAAGAAGGTGTACTACTTCACCGACGTATCGAACGATGCGGACAGCTACGTTTCTTACGGAACACTCAAGGTCTACGACGTTAAGAAGGAAGAAAGCAATACGGTTTCGGGTGACGTTATCGTCGGCTCGCTTACGAGCAATCTTAAGTTGCGCGGTATAGATGCGCGCTCCATTTGGTTTACAAAATATCAAAGCGGAAGCGCAGAGTCGTATACCTTTGACGTTTGCTACTTCGACGGTAAAAAGACCTCTCGCGTTATCAAGGGACTTGAAATTTCATAAATTAATTTAAGGGGCTGTCACATTTGACGAGACCGAAAAAGTCCGAGACTAAAGAAAAAAACAACTCGTCTGCTTCAAAAAGAGCAAATGAGACAACAATAAGTTGAATTTCTCCGAAATTCTCCGATTTTTATGGACTTTTTCTACCGCCGTTCTCAAGGCTCGACGTACTTTTGTACGCCTCACGCCTTGAGAAACGACGCTTCTCGCCTAAATCTGACTATCCCCTACAAAGGGGCTGTCTCAAATTTGCATTTGAGACAGCCCCCTCAGTTTACTTACGCCTATTTATCGTCCTTATTGCAACAGCATCCGTCGCAATTTGCTTTGCCGCAAGACGCGCTGTCGGGACAACCGATGCATTTTTTGCCGCTTTTTTTAGCCTTGACGATATACGCCACAGCGCCGCCAACTATAAGAACGATAACGGCTATGACAATAATATCTATCATATCAAACGTTTACTGTTTCCTTATTAGTCTTTTTAATTTGCTTTTCCGCTTTTATCTGATTGCTTTTATTCACCACAAGAACGGTAAGAGTTGCCGCGAAAATTCCAACTACCGACCAGCCGAGAACGCTCATCCATAAAGGTCCGAGAGCGCCGCCCGTCAGCAGAGTTCCAAAGAAATATACGAGGAACGACAGAGAATATCCAACCCCGATTTGAAGTCCTATTCCCGCGAAAAGCCATTTTTTGCTCTTCATTTCGGCGTTCATCGCGCCGATAGCCGCAAAGCAAGGGGGAGAAAAGAGGTTGAACATAAGATACGACAGTGCCGCTACCTTGGATATTGCAAACACGGAAGCAACCTCCGCGCCCGCGCCCTCCATAAGGGAAAGCTCCTCTGTGTTTATAAGATTTTCAAGTCCTACGAAGCATACCGCAAGCGTTCCGACGACGTTTTCCTTTGCAATAAATCCCGTAATGATTGCCGCCGCAAGCTGCCATGCAACAACGCCGACGATTGGCGCAAAGAAATAAGCAAAGGGTGTTGCCACAGTCGCAAGAATGGACTTGCTTGCATCGTCTACGGGAGAGAAGCTCCAATCGAACGATTGCATAAGCTGAACTACGAAGTTACAAACGAGAATTATCGTTCCCGCCTTTACGATATACGACCAGCCGCGCTGACACATGGAAACGGTAGCTTTCCATATACTCGGAGCTTTGTATTCGGGAAGCTCAATAATGAAATACGATTTTTTCTTTCTATTGCCCGTAATAGCGTTTACCAAAAGCGCGCAGAGCAGAATTATTGCAATTCCAACGAAGTACATAGAAACGCCCACCCAGCGGCTGTCCCCGAAGAACGCGCCCGCAAAAAGCGCGATAACGGGTAGCTTTGCGCCACACGGCATAAAGGGAGCAAGCATCGCCGTGGCTCTGCGCTCGCGCTCGTTACGGATCGTACGGCACGCCATAACTCCGGGAATGGCGCAGCCCGTTCCGACAACGAAGGGAATTACCGATCTGCCCGAAAGTCCTACCTTTTTGAATATCGGATCAAGGACGACCGTAGCTCTTGCCATATATCCGCAATCCTCAAGCAGCGCGATGAGGAAATACATTACCATAACGAGTGGCAAAAATCCGACTACCGCGCCGACACCGCCGATGATTCCGTCAACAACGAGTGCGTGGAGTATGGGAGATGCGCCCTCCATAAGTCCGCCGATCCATTCGCCAAACATATCGATAAGGGTTAC
>JAZOON010000087.1:0-3643 GCA_045655045.1 Eubacteriales bacterium
TCAAAAATATTGCTTTCAAATACGGCGTTTATATCAGCGCCCATATCCGAGTTCTCCGCCTCGTCGAAAACGTATACGGCGTTATCTCTCACAAACGCAGCCTGACCGAAAAGGTCGAAAAAGCGTTCGGCATACACGCCCTCAAATCTGCTCCACGCACCGGATGAAACGGAATATATCCATACGTTGCCGTCGCCGTTCGGGTGTGTAAAAAAGAACTCGTTGTTCTGCGTGCTTGCCCATACCGAGGCGTTGCTGAAAAATTCTCGTGACAACCTTCCCTCAATAGGCGCTGAAATGCAATACGCGTTGAAGGCATTCAGCTCGTCCGTATCGGAATTCCAACGGTATATACCGTTCTCGCCGATCGTACAGGGCTGATTTCCAAGCTCCGCGACCGCGTTTTTGGATATGACTCCCACTCTTGTGTTGATATTCATTACGGGAACGTCCGTCGCCGCGCACTCCGCGTCGTTTGCCATCCAGGCGCCGCCCTCGGTAAATACAAGCATTCTGTCGTAATGCCGACCGACGGCTCGCACCGTATACTGACCGTCGCCTACGCTGAACTCGCGCCCTGCGGGGAAATACAGAGCGTCGCTTTCGGGATATACCCTCTGTGCCTGCGCGATCTGAGCGTCCGTAGCATAGCCTGAGCTGTAAATCGTGCTTTTGCTGTTCGGATTGCCCCAGAGAAACGGACGGCTGTTGTTAGCTCCGCCGAATACCGTTGCTCCCGTACACGCCTTGATAGAAGCAACCGTTTCGTCCGTATCGGCATAGGTCACGTACACCTCGACCGTATCGTAGGATTTGAGTCCCGACACGGATAGCGACGTACCGCTCGTAAACAGTCCGTAATTATTCTTTTCGAGCGCATTTCCGTTTACGTATACGGCGTCTACGTATCCTACCTTCGCGTCGAAGTAAAGTATAGACTTTGTCTCAGAGCCCATAACGTAGTGATATCTTGCTTTGTTACAAAGAACGTTTCTCGGCTCGTTTATCTTACCGACCTCTCCTCCGCTCCAGTTTTTGCCCACGAGCGGAACGTATCCGCAGGGCGTTCTCAGCTCTCCGCCGTCAAGATAAGTAACGTCCGTTCCGTCAACGAGGTACAGACGATTTTTGTAGAAGAAAAACGAAGCGTCTCCCTCCTGAGTGTTTGCCTGTGCGACGGTATTCAGAGTCCCGTCGGACTTTACCTCCGTGACGTCTCTTCCAATGAGAAGATAAACACGCTTCTCACCCTCGATCTGTCCCGTCCATACAGCTCTTATCTGTCCGTCAAGCTCACAAAACCATTTGTAGCCTTCCCTTTTCTTAAGCGAGCCGTCCTCAAGAACCCTGAAATTAACAAGCTCCGACGTGCCCGTAGGTCTTTTGTGCCCTCCTCTTTCGTCAATGCCCACAAATTTCTCAAAGACGATCTCCTTTTTCATTTTAGTCTGGGATATTTTCTCCACCTCACTTTATTGAAATTTTGTCACAGACCTTGAATTTAATAAAATATACCCGTTCTTTTCTTTGGAATGATAAAATCGTCCGATAGGCTCTTGACGGGCGGCTGACATCGGCTCATAAGAGCATACCGAAGTGCCTCGGGAGCGTGGGTGACGGAGTGCGGCTCACCTGAGGCGTCCTCGGTCTTTTCCGAGTCGAACAGAAGCGCGGGCAGACATCTGATAAGCTCCTCGCACCGACGGGTAACGTGAAGCGACGGTGAGGTGCGGCAGGAAAGATATTCCCTCACCATTCTCCAGCCCGCTATCCTTCGGTCGTCGGCGGCAAGCATCGGGGGCATGCCGTAAACCGCCTGCATTATCTCATATCCGCTTTTACCACTGTCCTGACGTCTGTTCCAAAGGTCGGGAGAGGCAACGGCAAATTCGACGTTCTGATCTCGACAAAGAGCCGATACCGTCTCTGCGGCTTCAGTCAGCGTAAGATTTGGAACACAGCTTTCGTCAAGCACCCAAACGCCTCCGTCGGTATCCACAGCCACGAGCAACGCCGCAAGCATATCAAAGCCGTAGTCAAACGCAACGAAGCGTCGGGTAAGCTCGGGAACGTCGCGCTCGTCGCACACGTGCCTTTCCGTATCAAACTCGGGAAAGAACTGCCCCTCAAATACGTCCCATTTTCCCCACAGCCACGCATCCTTCATTCTTTCGGGAAGCGTTTGCAGAGAGGATACGTAATCGGGATCGGCGTGTGTCAATACGGTGTTGTCAAAAACCAGAGCCTGAATGAAAGCATAGTCGTCGGGATCCTCATTTTGGCGAAAGTCTCTGTCAACGAAAAGCCGTTTCACCCAAGCGTGACCTATGCCGCCCGGATTGCAGGTAAGATACATTCTCCTTGGGAAATCCGACGTACCTCTAAGGCACGCCTTAAATATAGAAAAACGGTACTCACTTATCTGCGTTGCCTCATCGATGGCTATAACGTCATATTCCTGTCCCTGATAGCGAAGAGCATCCTTGTCGGTAGCGCAAAATCCGAGAAAAATTCGACTTCCCGACGAGAATTTCAGCGCTCTCTCGCTTTCCGAATAGGTAATAAGCTCACCGTACTCCTTTAAAAACGGAAGCACGTGATTAGCCTTAAGCTCAGGAAGCGTCCGCCTTACCAAAAGACATTTCAGCCCCTCGTAGCGCAGACACATTGCCACAAGCTTTCGCCTGAGTGCCCACGATTTTCCGCCGCCTCTCGCGCCGCCGTATGCGGTGAAACGCGCTCTTGAATTGAAAAACGCCTGCTGCTTGGGATTGGGCTTGCCCTTTATCAGTATTCTTTGACGTTCATTCTCCGTCTGCGAAGACGTCGTGCTCAAAGCAATATCTCACCTCCCCGAGAACGGACCTCGGCGCATCCTCTACGGCGTAAAGCAATCTTTTTTTCATATACGCCGATAAAAGAGTTGACGAAACGTCCGAGTTAAGCGCCTCGTCCTCGAATATAGCAAGAAGCCTGTCGTACTCAAAGGGATACTCCGTCTTGAATACAAGCACGTCCGATATTCCCGTTCCGAGATACCTACAAAAGCCAGCAACGTTTGGAAATCTTATTTTCGGCTTACCCTTGGGCTTGCTCTCTCCGTCTGCTTGCGACACGTAGCACTGCTCAATATAGTCCTCAACCGCAGAAAATAAAGTTCCCTCCTTAAAAAGCGCAACCGTTACCGAATTCGCCGCCTCATCCTTATCCTTTTTTGAATTTTTCTGAAACAGTAAATTCCTCCTTTCTGTCTGTGACGCATATATTATACGTCGGACTTGTGTGCCAAACGGTGCCACTGTGTGCCACCTTGTGTCAATTCCGAAGTTTTTCTGAAAAAATATTTTTAAATAAATTGCAAAAAGCTATTGACAAAAGAAAAAATATCTGCTATAATATCAAGGTCGCTGGTATGGCTCAGTCGGTAGAGCACGTCATTGGTAATGACGAGGTCATCAGTTCGATTCTGATTACCAGCTCCAAAAGCCCGCCACAGTTGTGTCGGGCTTTTCAATATAAAAAAACGCGTTGATGCGGAGTAGTAAGCGTAACGGAACGCTACAGAGAACGGACGGTTGGTGAAAGTCCGCGCGTAGCCGCCGCCGAAGTCGCCGCGAAGCGGTACGGATGAAGCCCTTAGTAG
>JAZOON010000088.1:0-1716 GCA_045655045.1 Eubacteriales bacterium
AACGATTGCTTTTGGTCGCTCAGGCAATTTTTTGAACCCGATTCAAGCGCGAGGCGCTTGAGCGGGTCAACTCCCATGTCGAGTACACCAAAGGAAAAAAGAGAAAGAGGACACGCAAGGTGTCCTCTTTCTCTTTTGGTGGACCCGACGGGAGTTGAACCCGTGTCCGAAAACCTCTTGATATGACCTTCTCCGTGGGCAGTCTTATCTACTGAAGCTTCCCGCTGTCATCGCCGATAGACAGGCTCTGACTTTGGTAGCCCTTTTATGCCTGACCGATACAAGAGCGAAATCTCGGTTCAAGTTCACTACTAATTTGACGCACGGTGGAAGCCGTAGTCCTCATCCACCGTACGGGCGGCGCTTTGGCCGCGTCACAGCTTACGCTGCAAGAGCAACTTTATTGTTGTCGTTTGTTTTTTAAGTTAGACATTTTAACGGGATTATCTAGCCCGCCACGCTTATCATACCTCAAAATCCCCGTCGAAACCCTTACGGCCCCATTAGATTTATTGGTACATTTATTATATCCAAAATTCAATAAAATGTCAATAGCGTAAATTATCTAAATTTGGAAGATATTTACTTATGTTTAAAAAATATTGAAAATTTTGTTTTCTTGTGCTATAATTATCTGCGGATTACAAAAGTATTGATTAAAGTGAGGAGCGTCTGATGGCAAAGGAGAAAAAAAAGGCGTTACGCTGGCTGAGGCTAGACAATGCGGCGAAAATATATCCTGCTGCAAGGCGCAGAAACTGGAGCAACGTTTATCGCCAGTCTGTGACTCTGCGTGAAGACGTTGACGTTGACGTTCTGCGCTCGGCGCTTGAGGTGACAGTCAAGCGCTTTCCATCTATCGTCGCAAGGCTCAAAAAGGGCTTGTTCTGGTACTATCTTGAGCAGGTTGAATTTCCGCCGGACATACGCTGTGAGGCAAGCTGTCCGTTGACGTTCATGAACGCAAAGGAAATACAGAGCTGTGCTTTGCGCGTTATCGTATATCAAAAACGAATTGCAGTGGAGTTCTTCCACTCACTGACAGACGGCACGGGTGCGCTGATTTTCCTAAAAACGCTTACTGCAGAGTATCTCGAGCAAAAGCACGGTATCTCTATCCCCTGTGAGCACGGAGTGTTGGATAGGCGAGAAGCCCCCTCGGAAGAGGAAATGGAGGACAGCTTCTTAAAATATGCGGGTAAGATATCCGCAAGTCGAAAGGACACGAATGCCTGGCGACTTCCTAACGAGCCAAGACACGACGGATTTTTGCATTTGACCTGCTTTAAGCTCCCCGTAGACGAGGCTATGGCTATGGCGCGAGAGCGTGGTATTACCCTAACGGTGCTCTTCAGCGCGATAATGCTACAGGCGCTCGTTAATCTCCAAAAGGAAAAGGTACCGCAAAGAGAAAAACGCAAGAGAATCAAGGTTTTGATTCCCGTAAATCTGCGCGCACTCTTCCCCAGTAAGACGCTTCGCAATTTCGCTATGTATACCATTCCCGAGCTTGACCCAAGACTTGGTGAATACACCTTCGACGAGATATGCAAGGTTGTCGTACATAAAATGGGTAGTGAAATCACTGCCAAGCATATGCAGACGGTCATTACGACTAACGTAAACGACGAGAAAAACCCTATTGTCAGACTGATTCCGCTACCGCTGAAGAATCTCGTAATGAAGGCAGTGTTCGACACGAGCGGTGAAATAAAA
>JAZOON010000089.1:0-5546 GCA_045655045.1 Eubacteriales bacterium
TGCGGATACGGTAGCGGATCTTGACGGAGTAAGACACAAGCGGCATACGAGGCGACTTAACAGCCATAGATTTGCCGATGCCCGCGTAAGGATAAGCGCGACGGGAGAGCAAAGACAGCTTATCCATTCTATGAAGATAAAAATAAGATAAGGAGAACTATGAACAATCACACACATAAGGCGTGGCGGCAGTACGAGTCAGGTAAGGCGTACAAGCGTCGTATAGGGCTTTACGAAACCGTCCGCAAAAACGAAAGCTTCTATAGGGGTGAGCAGTGGAAAACGGGAGAGGGCGAGGGCTTGCCAAAGCCTGTATTCAATATCATAAAGCGAGTGGTGGACTTTCTCGTATGCTCCGTGGCGTCTGCCGACCTCACGGTGAGATTTACCGACGAGGACCTTCCGTACGCAACGCCCGCGGAGGCAGAGGCAACGCAGCAGCTGCTTGAAACTATGAATAAAAACGCGGCGTACCGTTGGGAAAGATGCGGTATGAGCGCCAAAATAATCTCTATGCTGACGGATGCCGCTATCTGCGGCGACGGAGCTATGTACTGCTATTGGGATACGTCCCTCAGAGGCGCGGGAGATTATACGGGTGATATAGTTACGGCGGTCGTTGACAGCGCGAATATATTCCCATGTAACGTCAACGTTCCCGATATACAGTCTCAGGAATACGTGATACTCTCAGGGAGAAGCACGGTGAGCGCGCTCCGCCGCGAGGCAAGAGAAAACGGCGTTTGCGAGGACGACGTTATGCGCATAACGAAGGACGATGACGCTTCGTCATCCGCGGGAGATATGGCGCGGATCGAGCTTGAAGGCGAGGACGAGGAAAAGGCGACGTTTATCGTTAAATTCTGGAGGGAGGACAAAAAGGTATGCTTTGAAAAATCCACTAAGGAGTGTATTATCAAAAGGGCAAGGACCGACTGCTCTCTGTATCCTATAGCGTTTTTTAACTGGACGGGCGCGAAAAACAGCTTTCACGGAGCGTCTCCCGTCACGAGTCTGATCCCCAATCAGCAGTTTATCAACCGAGCGTACGCCATGGCTATGAAGCATATGACGGATACGGCATTTTCCAAGGTCATCTACGACAAATCCAAGATCCCCGAGTGGTCAAACGAGGTTGGAGAAGCAATAGCCGCTATGGGCGGCGGAAACATCTCCGATGCTGTGTCGGTGGTAGGCACGGGAGAGATGCACAGCGGATTTCTGGATTTCGTAAACAGCGCGGTGTCGCTTACCAAGGAGCTCATGGGAGCTACCGAATCGGCTCTTGGAAATATGGAAGCCAACAATACGAGTGCGATACTCGCGCTTCAGGAGACGTCGCGCATAACGCTTGATTCCATAAGACAATCGTTCTATAAGTGCGTTGAGGATATTGCGAACATATGGGCGGATATGATGTGCGCGTATTATCCGTCAGACCGTCTCGTGCCTTGCAAGGACGGCAAGGACGTATTTGTCCTCGCACTCAATACCTCTAAACTCAGAAGGTCTGCTCTTGCGGCGCGGATAGACGTTTGCGAGGTCACGAGATACAGTGCGGTAAACGCGCAGAACCTTCTTGACAAGCTGCTTGACGGCGGACATATTACACCGACAGAGTATATACGCAGACTTCCCGCGGGCTTACTTATTGACCGTCAGGCGCTTATCGAGGAAATAGAGGGAAGACAGAACGTTGAGGAGGAGTTTTATGGAAGCTGAAAACGCTATCTTGAACGAGGAAGAAATGAATGATCCCGTCACGGAGACGGAAAACACAGCGGAGAATACCGCTGAGGACGATACTCAGGCAGAGCTTGAGGGACTGCGGGAGCAGGTCAGAATGCTTACCGAGGAGCTACGGGCAAGGGCGGCTTTCGCCGATAAAATAGCGGCTCAGCTCGGTGAGTTCGGTGAGCTGTTTCCCGACGTGTCTATGGAGAGTGTACCCGAATCCGTATGGGAAAGCGTAAGGGCGGGCTCGTCGCTCGCATCCGCTTACGCGATATACGCAAGAAGAACGTATATTAATGAAATGAGAGCCGGCGGTATCAATAAAAGAAACGCCGAGCTCTCAGCAGGACTTGCGGGAAAGGGAACCGCGTCCGAATATTATACGCCCGACGAGGTGAGAGCGATGTCTCAAAGAGAGGTCAGGGCAAACTATTCAAAAATCATTGAATCCATGAAAAAATGGAACTAAATCATAATTTTTATTAAAAGAAAGGAATTTATTATTATGGCTATCAAAAACTTTATACCTACTATTTGGAGTGAAAATCTTTACAAGGCGCTTGACAAGCAGTATATCGCCGTTTCCAACTGCAACAGAGACTACGAAGGCGATATAAAGAATATGGGCTCGATAGTAAAGATATGCGGCGTTGGAAACGTCGTCATAGAAGACTACACCAAGAACACCGATATGAACAATCCCCAGGCTCTTTCCGACACCGTTGCGGAGCTTAAGATCGATCAGGCGAAGTACTTCAACTTCCAGATCGACGACATCGACCGTGCGCAGAGTACCCCCAAGCTTATGGACGCGGCTATGTCCGTAGCGGCAAGCGGACTTGCCAACGCGGCTGATGCTTACGTATTCAGCCTCTATAACAAATCAGGCTATACTCTCAGCATTGATGAGCCCGAGCCTCAGGATATCATAGATCTTATAATCGACGCGCGCAAGAAGCTCTACGAGAATAACGTATCCGATTCCTCTGAGGTCGTCGTTGAGGTGTCTCCCGCAATTGCATCTCTTATTCTTAAGGCTAAGATGACGCTCAGCACCGACAACAGCGCTTCCTTTGAAAACGGATATATCGGAAGTGTCGTAGGCTGCAAGATCTACGTTTCGAATAACGTTGTCACCATTCCCGACGATAGCGGCAGCTATACCGAGCATAAGTGCTTCGTTCGTACCAAGCGCGCCATCTCGTTTGCCGAGCAGCTCTCCGAAATTAACGCTTACCGTCCCGAAAAGAGATTTGCCGACGCTGTCAAGGGTCTTCATCTGTACGGCGCATCGGTAATTTATCCCAAGGAGTTTGCCGTTCTCAATATCAACACGCTCGGCTGATATGACGGTAAGAGAAATTTACGAAGGCGCTCTGAGGCTTATGTCCGAAAAAGCTGATGACGAAAGGAACGACGACTACGCGGAGCGAACGCCGTACGTAATGGCGACGTTTTGCTCGCAGGTGCGCGGAACGGACTCTGTGATAAGAAAGCTTTCGGGTGAGAGCGAAGCAAATAGCTACAGTCCCGTATACCTTTCGCTTGAGGACGAATTTCCGTTGCTTGACGTGTTCGTTACTCCCGCGATGCTTTATCTTGCGGCAATGCTCGTTATAGATTACGATGCGGAGCTGTACGACCGTTTTTTCACGCGCTACTGCGATGCTATATCACAAATATGCGATACCACCGCAGGCGTTTGCGAAAAAACGTCGGATAGGTATTTTACGGAGCAATAGGAACATAACGGGGCTGTCTCAAATTTGTAATTTGAGACAGCCCCAACTTTTATGTAAATGGTATTCAAATAGCAAACCCGCCGTCAATGCCTATTATCTGTCCTGTGATAAAGGAGGCGTTGTCGGAGGAAAGGAAAAGAGCAAGCTGCGCGACCTCTGAGGGCTTTCCTATACGTCCAAGAGGTGTTTCGTCGCACAATGCGTTTACGTCGTCTGCCGTAAGTCTTGCGTTCATTTCCGTTTCTATAACTCCCGGCTCGATGCAGTTGACGGTGATCCCCGAAGGACCAAGCTCCTTTGCGAGCGCGAGCGTCATTCCTCGAAGCCCCGCCTTAGAAGCTGAGTAGTGGACCTCGCAGGAAGCGCCGAGCTTTCCCCACATTGAACCGATATTTATAATTTTGCCGCGTTTGTTCTTTATCATACCCCCTGACACCGCGCGGGTGACGTAGAATGCGCCCGAGAGGTTAGTGTCTATCATATTGCGCCAGCTATCGTCGGAAATGCTGTCAAAAAGGCAAAACTCAGAAATTCCCGCGTTGTTTATAAGCACGTCGATACTGCCGAGCATATCCTCTGCCTTTTTTATCGCCGAATCTACACACTCGGAGTCGCAGACGTTGCACCGTATCGCAAAAGCTCCCACAGAGGCGCACAGCTCCTTTGCCGCTTCCTCGCTCTTTTCGTACAGGAAAACGACCTTATTTCCTTCCTTGGAAAAAAGCTCGACCATAGCCCTTCCGATCCCTCGGCTTCCACCCGTTATAAGTACGTTCATAAGCACCCCCGCAGAAAAAGTGTAATTTCAAGGATTATTTTAACACAAAATCGTTCCCGTGTCAATAGCTGTCGGGAGAAGTTGATTGTACAATTTATATGAACAAAATTTAGCATAATGACGAATTGAAAAATGTTGATTTTCTTTGTGAAAAATGGTATAATTACTTAGACGGTTTTTTAAGATCAAGTATAAATTCGCGTTATGAGAAAGGAGAAATTATGGCTTTATTAACGCTTAAGGATATCGGTAAGATATACGTGTCCGACGGAAACGTAGCAGTAGGCATCAGAGGGGTAAATCTGTCGTTTGACAGAGGAGAATTCGTTGCCGTTACGGGTAAATCGGGATCGGGTAAATCCACGCTGCTGAACGTGATCAGCGGAATGGACTCTTACGAAGAGGGAGAGATGCTCGTAGAGGGACAGCCCACGTCTCACTATCTGCAGCCCGAGTGGGAGGAATACAGAAAGAAATACATTTCTTTTATATTTCAGGACTATAACATAATCGAGAGCTTTACGGTCCTTCAAAACGTAGAGCTTGCGCTTATGCACATTGATGACAGAAGGGAAAGGCGCAGACGGGCGCTCGAGCTTCTCGACAGAGTGGGACTTTCATCGCATCTGCACCATAAGGGAAGTAAGCTTTCGGGCGGACAAAAGCAGAGGACGGTAATTGCGCGCGCGCTTGCGAAGGATTCACCTATAATTCTTGCAGACGAGCCGACGGGAAACCTTGACTCCGCGACCTCAAGGGAGATCATAGAGCTTTTGCGAGAGGTGTCAAAGGATAAGCTTCTCATTGTGGTAACTCACAATTTTGAGCAGGTTGAGGAGTATGCGACACGACACGTGCGCGTGTTTGACGGAGCAATAGAATCCGACCATACTCTCCGCGAGCGTGATACGGTAGAAATACACACGCTTGGAAATGAGCAGTGTGTAAAGAAGGAGAAAAAAAAGAGCGCAAACCTCAAAAACGGACTCGTTCTCGGGCGGACGGTGTTTGCGTCAAAGCCCAAGCTATCCGTATTTTTGTGCCTGCTTCTCGCGGTCGGCGCGCTCGGCGTATATTTTATGACGTCGCTGTGCGGAGAAGCCACCGATATATTTGATAAGCACTATATGTTCAGTCACGTTGACGGTCGTGTAGTCGTTACGAGGAACGACGGCGCGCCAATGACGGAGGATGAAATAAAGAAGCTTGCCGAGGATCACGACGCGGACGGATATCTGAGATACGATATTCTCCTTGACAAAAAGGCAAGAGTATATTTTGACGACGGATAC
>JAZOON010000090.1:0-1726 GCA_045655045.1 Eubacteriales bacterium
TCCATTTTTATAAACCTCTGTTTTCGCTAAATAAGTAGGATCACCACCGCCGCCGCGCCCGCGAGCGACAAGGCGGAATTGACCTTTATTTTAAGCGGAAGCTGTCCCGCTATCCGCGCCCTTTCGGCTTCAAGAAGCGAAAGGCAGTAGTCGCAGAGTGTAAGCTGCTCCTCTCTGTACCCCTTCCCGATATCGTCGGCAAAGCGGCGCATATCTCTCATCACCGCCTCGTCCGTGATCCGACAGCCGTCAAGAAGCTCACCTATGCTTTTTGGGCGTTCTTCTCCCGAAAACCCGCAGCCTGAAAGCATCTCGTCGGGTACTCTTTCAAGCGCTTTCGGAACGGGCATGGAAAAGCACTCTATCTGCGCGCGTAAAAATCTCACCAGAGATATCAAATGCTCCGTTTGCCTAAGCGTATCCTTTGCCCATTTATTAAGAGAGTACGCGGCAAAAGCTCCGCTAAAGGCTATCATCAAGCCTCCCGCTATTCTTAAGATACTCCTCAGCCTCCTCCCAAGAGGTAATGACGTAGGTATAATCTCTGTCGTTACCCTCTCTTGATATTCCAACGTATGCGCCGAACACCCTCGCTTTGTGAAGTCTCGCAAAGCCGTCACGCCTGAGAAGCATACGGACGTTCGTTGCGTGCGCCGTCGCAAGCAGCGGAACGCCGCAATTAAGTATGCCGATTATGGCGTCAACCTCTTCCTCGCCGCCTATCTCGTCACACACGGCAAGCTGCGCGTTCATGGTTCTCGCCGCTATCTCAAGCCCCGTGTGACGGGGGTAATCCGTAAGCACGTCAACGCAAAGCTCACCGTCCTCAAGCGAAAAGCCAAGCTCGCCGCGCGTGTCCACCACGGCTATTCTCATAGGATCGCTTCCCGAAGCAAGAGCGTGACATACGCTTCTGAGCAGCGTGGTCTTACCTTGTCCCGGTCGGGAATAAACAAGGACTCCGCCCTCCACGCCAAGCTCCCTCACAAGCTTGCAAACTGGCGCTCCCACTCTGTATATTTTACGCGGCAGACGAAAGCAAAGCGCGGATACGTCGTAAATACCGATTATTTCACCGTTTTCCACGGCGGCGCGACCGACGATGCCTACTCTGATACCGCCGTCCATTCTTACGTATCCCCGTCGCAGTGTATCCGCGTGAGCGTACAGAGAGCCGTCGCAAAGCAGATCAACGATACCGTCGATCTGAGCTCTGCCAAGCGTCAGATCAAGAGGAACGTTCCTTCCACCCGTGGTTATCCATACCCGCCTGTCCGTCCTCAGACGTATCTCGTCCACGGACATTTGAGAGAACACTCCCTCAAGTAAAAAAACAAGCTCCGACGGAAAAACGTCGTAAAGTCTTTCGGGAAGCCTTCGTCCCTCTCCGCGGCTTTGATTTATAACCGTTGCCATTTTTATCCTCCGTTTTGTATTCCGCCTCGTTTCATTTCTCACAAAATCATATGATGGGTAAGAAGCATTTATGACGGTATACAAGCCTGAATAAAAATGTATAATTTTTACAGTTTTTACATTTTAAAGAATTTTAAAGGTTTTTGAGTGTGCTATGTTCTGTTTTATACCTAATTTACGATATGTTAACAATTATTTCAAAATAAGTTATTGTAATAATTATATATTTATTGTATAATAGTTGCAAAGTGGATAATAATGCATACACAACAAACACGGAGGTTCACAAATGTTTTTGAAGAACAATTTC
>JAZOON010000091.1:0-4196 GCA_045655045.1 Eubacteriales bacterium
CCCCGTTATTCGCCCAATCCGCCTCCCTGCCCCAAGGGCGCAACAATAGTTATCCTGTGCGGTCTTGATACGCTCGCCACGACGAGAAGTTTTACCCGTCCGTTGGCACTGATAAATTAATTTAAAAAAGCTCTTGACAAAACGCTCCCGCGGTGCTATAATGTGTAGGCAAAGTTAATATAGCGCAGAGATTTGGAGACGCATTATTGGCACGGAACACGGTTCCGTGTTTTGGTGCGTCCTTTTTCTTTGCAAAAAAAACGAAAAGGAGATAGAAAATGTACGACATAGCGATTATCGGAGCAGGCGTTGTCGGCGGTATGGTGGCGAGAGCGCTTGCAAAATACGACGTAAAGGTCTGCTTAATTGAAAAGCAGAGTGACGTTGCAATGGGAGCGACCAAGGCAAACAGCGCGATAGTTCACGCAGGCTTTGACGCAAAGGAAGGCTCGTTTAAGGCGCGCTTTAACGTAAGAGGCTCTGAGATGATGGAGCAGGTCACGACTGATCTTGGAGTTAAATACAAGAGAAATCAGTCTTTGGTCGTTGGCTTCGAGCATGAAAGAGCCGAGGTCGAGGCAATTTACAAAAGAGGTGTTGCAAACGGCGTAAAGGGACTTCGTCTTATCGAGAAGGACGAGCTTCACAAGCTTGAGCCTAATCTTAATCCCGACCTTACCTGCGCTCTTCTTGCCGAAACGGGAGCTATAGTATGTCCCTACGAGCTTTGCATAGCAGCCGTAGGAAACGCTATGGACAACGGAGCGGAGCTTGTGCTTGACTTCGGTGTTTGCGCAATAGACAAGACCGACGAGGGTTACGTCATCAAGGCAGAGGACGGACGCGAGATACGCGCAAAATATATCGTTAACAGCGCGGGACTTTACTCCGATAAGATAGCTGAAATGACAGGAGATCGCGACTTCACCGTAAATCCCCGCCGCGGCGAATATATGCTTCTCGACAGAGAGTGCGGCAATTTCACACAGAGAACTATTTTCCACACCCCCACTAAAATGGGTAAGGGTATACTCGTTTCCCCCACGGTTGACGGCAATCTGCTCCTCGGGCCTACGGCGACCGACATCGAGGACAAGGAGGATACGTCCACGACACCCGAGGGATTTGCTACTATCTTCGCTAAGGCAAGCGACAACGTAGCCAACATTCCCTTCAACAAGGTCATCACTTCCTTCTGCGGTCTGCGTGCCACGGGAAGCACGGGCGACTTCATCGTTAAGGAAAGAAACGGCGTGGTTACGCTCGGCGGTATCGAAAGCCCCGGACTTTCGTCCGCTCCCGCAATTGCTGAGTACGTTGAACAGATCTTTGCCGAAAAGGGTGTTCTCGGAGAGGTAAAGGCTGACTACGTGGCAACGCGTAAGCCCGCTCACCACTTCCAGCTTCTCTCTATGGAGGAGAAAAACGAGCTTATAAAGAAAGAGCCCGCTTACGGTCGTATAGTCTGCCGCTGCGAGGGCATCACGGAGGGCGAAATGATAGAGGCTATCCGCGAAAATCCCCCCGCGCGCGACCTTGACGGCGTAAAGCGCCGCACCAGAGGCGGTATGGGAAGATGTCAGGGCGGCTTCTGCTCGCCTATAGTCGTTGAGCTTATAGCAAGAGAGCGCGGTATAGCGTTCGAGGAAGTTACCAAGTTCGGCGGAAATTCCATTATAAACTACGGAAAAACTAAGGGGGACAACTGATATGTCAACTAAAGCAGATCTTGTCATAATCGGCGGCGGTCCTGCGGGAATGAGCGCAGCAGTTGCCGCTTACGACGCAGGAATAAGAGATATTATCATACTTGAAAGAGATAAGAGCCTTGGCGGTATTCTCCGTCAGTGCATACATAACGGCTTCGGTCTGCACCGCTTTAAGGAGGAGCTTACGGGTCCTGAGTACGCTTACCGCTACGAGGAGCAGGTAAAGGAGAGAAATATCCCCTTTAAGCTCAACACTATGGTTCTTGATATAACACCCGACAAGGTGGTTACCGCTATGAACAGCGAGGACGGTCTTTTCACGATAGAGGCAAAGGCTATAATCCTCGCGATGGGTTGCCGCGAGCGTCCCAAGGGAGCGCTCAATATTTCGGGTACTCGCCCCGCAGGTATATTCACCGCGGGAACAGCGCAGAAATTCGTAAATATGGACGGCTATATGCCCGGTAAAAAGTGCGTAATACTCGGCTCTGGCGATATCGGTCTTATAATGGCAAGACGTATGACGCTTGAGGGCGCAAAGGTCGAGGCTGTATGCGAGCTTATGCCTTATTCGGGCGGACTCGCGCGTAATATCGAGCAGTGCCTCAACGACTTCGGTATCCCGCTTATGCTCAGCCACACCGTGGTCGAGATTCACGGTAAGGAAAGAGTTACGGGCGTTACTATCGCGAAGGTTGACGAGCGCCGCCGTCCAATTCCCGAAACCCGTCAGTATATCGAGTGCGACACGCTTCTCCTCTCCGTCGGTCTGCTCCCCGAGAACGAGCTTACCAAGAGCGCGGCTATCTCTCTTGACCGCATAACGGGCGGAGCTGTCGTTGACCAGAACAGACAGACCGAGATCGAAGGCGTTTACGCTTGCGGAAACGTGCTTCACGTTCACGACCTCGTTGACTACGTTTCCGAGGAATCGGAAATCGCAGGTAAGGCTGCCGCCGCTTATATAAAGGGCAACGCCGCATCGGGTACGGACGTAACGCTCGTGACCGACGGAAAGGTAAGATACACCGTTCCCCAGAGAATAACCGCGGAAGAAAACGTTACGGTCTATTTCCGCGTGTCCGACGTATACCGCGACATTCGTATAGTAGTTCGTGACGGTGAAAACGTCCTCATAAACAAGAAAAAGCAGAAGGTCGCTCCAGGTGAGATGGAAACGGTAACGCTCAGTGCCGATATGATAAAGGGACTCAGCGGCAAGACACTGTCCTTCTCTATAGAAGCGTGAAAGGAGTAGCAAAATGATTCGTGAATTAACTTGTATAGTTTGCCCCAAGGGTTGCCAGCTCAAGGTCGAGCTTGACGGCAAAAAGGTGCTTGGCGTGACGGGTCACACCTGTAAAAGAGGTCTTGCGTACGCCGAGACAGAATGTACTGCTCCCATGAGAACGCTCACAACCACTGCCCCCGTTCAGGGCGGTGGCGTAGTTCCCGTAAAAACGGATAAGCCTATTCCCAAGGAGCTGTTGTTCGAATGCATGACAGCCGTCAACGCGTGCCGCGTCTCTCCCGACGCAAAGCTCGGTGACGTCGTTATCGAAAACGTCCTCGGTACGGGCGCTAACGTCGTAACGACGAGAAACGTAAAGCTGTAAAATATATTTGATTTTTCAGAGGGGAGCTTCCTGTTGTGAAGCTCCCCTCTTGAAAATAATCAGACAAGGTCAATAATAAAAATATTGACTTAAATCAAAAAGCGTGATATAATTTAATAAATTAGAGTAAGGAGGCGCGCTATGAGAATAATTACGTTGAGCCGAGAATTCGGAAGCGGAGGAAGAGAGCTGGGGAAGCGTCTTGCGGACAATATGGGTATTGCCTATTTTGACAGAGAAATAATAACGCAGGTGGCGGAACGTAGCTTGATCGACGAGGGGTACGTTGAGGCAGTCCTTGACAGAGGACTTTTCAGAGATATCCACGTCACGTTCGGACACAGTATAGCGAGTCTGTCCACAATGAACAACGCTACCCATAAGGTAATAGCAGAACAGCAAAAGCTGATAACAGAGCTTGCAGCGGCACAGGATTGCGTTATAGTTGGAAGAAACGCGGACATAATTTTGAGTGACCTTAATCCGCTGAAGCTTTTCGTATACGCCGATATGAACTCTAAGATAGAGAGATGCCGCAAAAGAGCGCCCGAGGGCGAGACACTGACCGATAAGGAGCTTGCTAAAAAAATCAGACTTTTGAATAGAGCAAGAGCGAGAACTCACTCTTTTTTGTCCGATATCCCTTGGGGAAATAAAGAGGGCTACCACCTTTGCGTAAACACCTCTGACACGGATATCGCGGTAATGGCAAGAATACTTTCGGACTACGCAGAGCATTGGTTTGAAAGATAATTTCGCCAATACGGAAAAGATTTCAAAAAACTATTGCAATTTACAAAAGTTCGTGCTATAATATATAGCGTTGCGAATATTCGCAACGCTATATATTATAGCACGAACTTTTGTAAAT